>JAHWKS010000067.1 GCA_019347795.1 Planctomycetota bacterium
GCCGGGCTGGTTCCTGGAGGCGTTCGTGGTGGCGTTCTCCGTGTTTCTCGGTTGTTACGCCCGGCCGTGGAAGGCGAAGGACCCCAAGAGCAAGGCCCACATGGGGATCGGGGCGTTCAACCTATTGTCGGCGGCGACGTATCGCGAGGTCGGAACGATGGAGGCCATCGCCATGCGTCCCGATGACGACATCAAGCTCGGCAAGCTCGTGAAGCTGCACGGCAAGCGGCAGGAAATGCTCGGAGGTCTGGAGATGCTCGAGGTGCCGTGGTACGGTTCGCTGCGCGAGGTGATTGTGGGGCTGGAGAAGAATACATTTGCGGCGGTTGAATATCGCGTGTGGGCGACGGTGGTCGGGACGCTGGCGATTCTGCTGTTCAACGTGTTTCCTTACATCGGCGTATTCCTCGCGGAGGGCGCCGCGCGGTGGCTCTTCGCTGCGAACTGCCTTTTGCTGTGGCTCTTGGCTTGGGGAGCGGCGATCGCCGTGGACGCCCGCCGCACCACAGCGATTGCGTTCCCGGTGGTGTGCGTCGTGTTCGTCTACATTCAATGGCGGTCGATGCTGCTGGTGCTCAAGAACGGCGGCATCCGCTGGCGAGACACCCACTATCCGCTGGCGGCGCTGAAGGCGAATCGGGTATAACCTGCCGCTGAAGTAGACAACATTCGCGATTGCTCCGTTGAGGTGCGCATCATGAAGTTCCGTCATTTCCTGCTGTTCGCACTCATCGTCCTTTCTACGGACGCCGCGCTTGCCGAGGATTCCTGGAAGGCGGGGGCGGCGGCGGTTGTCATCACGCCGCCTGAGCCGATGTGGATGTCCGGCTACGCCGGTCGCGATCATGCGGCGGAAGGGAAGCTCACGGACCTTTGGACCAAGGCGCTGGTGCTGGAGGATGCGGAGGATCGCCGCGTCGTGCTGGTGACGCTCGACCTGGTGGGCATCGGCCGGGAGCTGTCGCAGTCGATCTGCCGGCGACTTCAAGAGCGGCACGAATTGGAGCGCGAGCAGATCGCGATCTGCGTTTCCCATACGCACACCGGGCCGGTCGTGGGGCGGAATCTCGGTCCGGCGCATTACCTTCGGTTGGACGCCGCCGAACGGACGAAGGTCGATCGCTACACCGATTTCCTTGAAGAGCAGATCGACGACGCCGTGGAGCAGGCGATGGAGAAGCTGGCGCCGGCGCAGCTCGCCTGGAACAGCGGCCGAACCACCTTCGCCGTCAATCGCCGCAACAACTCCCAGGCGGACGTGCCCGAGTTGCGGGCGAAAGGGAAGCTGGTGGGCCCGGTCGATTACGACGTGCCGGTGCTGGCGGTGCGCGACGAGGAGGGCGCCCTCACCGCCGTCGTGTTCGGTTACGCCTGCCACGCCACGGTCTTGAGTTTCTACCAATGGTCGGGGGACTATCCCGGTTTCGCGCAGCTTGCCCTGGAGGAGCGGAGGCCGGGCTGCATCGCCATGTTTTGGGCGGGCTGCGGCGCGGATCAGAACCCGCTCCCGCGGCGTACCGTCGAGTTGGCGGAAGAGTATGGCAATCAACTGGCCGACGCGGTCGAGGAGACGCTTGACGGCGTGATGTTCTCGCTCAAGCCGACTGTCACGGCGACGTATGAGGAGATCAACCTGCCGCTGGCCCCGCTTCCGGAGAAGGAGGAGATCGAGCGAGACGCGCAGTCCGACAATCCTTACATCTCCGCCCGGGCGGAGATGCTGCTGGAGCAGATTACGGCCGAAGGCTCGCTGGCCTCGACGTATCCCTATCCCGTGCAGTGCTGGAGGCTGGGAGACCAGGTGCAGTGGCTGTTTCTGGGGGGTGAGGTGGTGGTCGATTACGCCCTGCGGCTCAAGTCCGATCTCCGCGGCCGCCGCACCTGGTGCGCCGCCTACGCCAACGACGTGATGGCCTACATCCCCTCGCGGCGCGTGCTGACCGAGGGGGGCTACGAAGGCGCCAGCTCAATGATCTACTACGGCCTTCCCACCGTCTGGGCCCCGGAACTGGAACAGCAAATCGCAGCCGAGGCCGTCCGCCAGGCGACGCCGTGACGCATCGCTGTTGTCGCGCCCGTCGCCGCGGTCACGCCTCGACTTCCTCTTCACCACTCTCCGCGGGGCCCGCACCACCGCGGCGAGTGTGTCGAGCTCCAGCTAAGCTGACATCTCGCCGGCGAGGGGGAAGGAGATCACATCGCGACGCCCTTCTATTAGCCATTCGGCCAGTTGGATTATCATAACGCAAGGCGCCTAAGGTAAGGTTAAGCGGGATGGACCCCTTCCGCGCCGGCGCAGCCAATCGAGCGCAAAAAGGAAGATGCTATGAACTTAAACACCGAGCCAACGAAGAACGATCTTCGCAAGCTTTTGGCGGCGTGCGACGACACGGCTGGTCATCATATCTTATGGATCAGCAAATCAGGCGAGGTCAAAATCGCATGCGTGCCCGGGAAGAAAGCGCCGGTGGAGTTCGACGCCCCACCCGCAGAATTGCAAGTGCAGTTCGAACCGTTTTTGGCCGGCAACGAATATGTCGGTCTGGAAGCTGCAGCCGATGCTGAGTGGGTCGACGAGTTGTTCGACCGACTGCTCAACGAATGGTCTCGCGCGAGGGGATGCGCCAACGTGGCTTACGTGGACCAGTTTTGACGAGTACGCCACGTGACAGGAGCATTCCGTGCCCATTACCGTGACGTTTGACATCCAAAGCCCCACGCCCCACGAGTTGAATCGTATTCGCGAATGCTTTGAACGCTTGGGGTGGGAGCATCTCGGGAATACCGCCTACCGTTATCCGAAATTGCACGGCCCGCATCCGACGGAGGACTGGTTCAACCACGTCATCCCTGCGTTGATGATGCTGCGCGCCTTCGCGCGCCACGCGGCGCAATCAGGTCGCAACATCCGAAAGTTCTCGATTGACGTTCAAAGCTCGACAGGTTGCAACCCAATCACGAACGTCGGTGCGCCACCGTTGCCGCCTAGTCAAATAACGTACTCGCAGCCCTCCAGATCAGGACGTTCATTCGGCCTTCAGCAGCTTCAAAGCTGGATCGACGGGATCGATTGGCCTTACCCGTAAACGGAGAAGCGCGCGCACTACGCCTCGACTTCCTCTTCGCCTCGCTCTTCCGCCGGGACGCGGACCACTGCGGCGAGCGTGTCCTCCTCATCCAGGCTCATGATCTTCACCCCTTGGGTGTTGCGCCCAATCACGCTGATGTCGCTGGCGCGGATCCGCTGAACTTTGCCGCGGGCGGTCATCATCAGCACTTCATCCTCGTCGTCCACGCGGGCGATGGCCACCACCGGGCCGTTGCGATTGGTGGTCTTGATGTCGCGCAGTCCCTTGCCGCCGCGGCCCTGGGTGCGATAGCGATTGCCGCTGGAGACTTCTTCCTCCTCCTCTTCGCCGTTGCCCTCCGCTTCGTCCACAGGCGCTTCGTCGACAGACGCCTCTTCGCCGCCGTTCTCGTCTTCCGGCGGCGACGACTCCGACTCACCTTCGCCGGCGTCCTCGGCGTTGGGACCGAACCAGGTTCGTTTGCCGTAACCGTGCTCGCAGGCGGTGAGGAGCGTGGCGTCGGGATCGGCGACGACCATCCCCACCACGTAATCCGGCTCACCGGTGGCGAGCTTACCGAGCCTGATCCCCTTGACGCCGCTGGAGCTGCGTCCGGTGGCTCGCACGTCGTTCAGGCGGAAGCGGATGGCCATGCCGCCGGCGGTGGCCAGCAGCAATTCGTCGCCGCTTTTGCTCACCAGCACGTCCACCACTTCGTCGTCCTCGCGCAGCTTCACCGCGATGATGCCGCGCTTCATCGGCCTGCCGTACGCCCGCAGTGCGGTCTTCTTCACCAGGCCCTTGCGGGTCGCCACCACGAGGTAATGCTCCGGCTGATCGAAATCGCGGACGGCACGGCAGTCGGCGATTCGTTCGCCCTCGGTCAACTGTAATAGATTGACGACGGCCCGGCCGCGGCGCTCGCGGCTGAGCTGCGGGAGGTCATACACTTTCCGCCAATGGACGATCCCCTTATTCGTGAAGAACATCAGGTAGTCGTGCGTGCTGGCGACGAAGAGGTGCTCGATGGGGTCTTCCTCTTCGGTGGCGGCGCCGCGGATTCCCTTGCCGCCGCGGCGCTGGGCGCGGTACGCCGTCATCGGCGTGCGCTTGATGTAGCCGCGATGGCTGATCGAGACGACCATCGTCTCCTCTTCGATCAGGTCCTCCAGGTCGATCTCGCCGACCTCCTCGCCGCTGATCTCCGTCCGCCGCGCATCGCCGTGCTTCTTTTGAATTTCGCGTAGCTCGTTTTTGATGATGTCCAGGATGTTCTGGTCGTCGGAGAGAATCCGCAGGTACTCCTGGATCTCCTCCAAAAGGTCGCGGTACTCCTGGGCGAGCTGCTCCTGGGCCAGGTTCACCAACTGGCCGAGCGTCATCCGCAGGATGGCGTCGGCCTGCACCGGCGTGAGGTGATAGACGTCGGCCACGCCCCGCTCCTGCTGGAATACCTTAAAGCCTTCGTCCCCAAGGGCCTTCTGCATCATCGACGCCGGCGACTCGACCCCCATCAGCCGCGTCTTGGCCTCGGCCACCGTCTCCGACGTGCGGATGATCCGGATGATCTCATCGATGTTGGCCAGCGCCAGCAGCAGCCCTTCGACCGTGTGCTTGCGCTTCCGGGCGCGGGCCAACAAGAACTGCGTGCGGCGGCGGATCACCCGCACCCGGTGCCGCAGGAACTCTTCCAAGAGCACCTTGAACGACATCTCCCGCGGCTTGGCGTCCACCAAGGCCAGCAGGATGATCGAGAACGAAATCTGCAGCGGCGAGTACTGATAGAACTGGTTGAGGATCAGGTCCGGGTCGCCGTCTCGCTTCAGGTAGACGCAGATGCGGACCGGCTCCTTGAGGTCGCTCTCATCGAGGATCTCGCTGACCCCTTTGATCCTCCCTTCATTTACCAGCTCGTTCATCCGCGCCACCAGGCGGTCGCGGAACTGCTGGAAGGGAATCTCGGAGACGACGATCCGCGTCTTCCCTTTCTGATACTCCTCAATGCGGGCCCGGGCGCGGACGATGACGTTCCCCCGCCCCGTGTGGTACGCCTTGCGAATGCCGGCCCGGCCGCCGATGACGCCTCCCGTAGGGAAATCGGGACCGGGGACGATCTCCAGCAGCTCATCGACCGACATCGCAGGATTGTCGATCAGCCGGATGAGCGCCTCGCAAATCTCGCGGGGATTGTGCGGCGGGATCGAGGTAGCCATGCCCACCGCGATCCCCATCGCCCCGTTGATCAGCAAGTTCGGATAGCGCGACGGAAGCACCGTCGGCTCCGTGTTCCGCTCGTCATAGGTGGGGACGTAATCGACGGTGTCCAGGTTGATGTCGTCCAGCATCAACGCCGCGGTCGGCGAAAGCCGGGCTTCCGTGTACCGCATCGCCGCGGGAGGCAAGCCGGCGATCGAGCCGAAGTTCCCCTGCTTGTCGATCAGCACCTGCCGCATGTTCCACTCTTGGGCCATGCGGACCAGGGTGGGATAAATGACGCTTTCGCCGTGCGGGTGGTAGTTGCCGCTGGTGTCGCCGGAGATCTTGGCGCACTTCACCCGACCGGCGGTCGGACCGAGGTTGAGATCGTTCATCGCCACAAGGATCCGCCGCTGCGAGGGCTTGAGCCCGTCGCGCACGTCGGGGAGCGCGCGGCTGACGATGACGCTCATCGAATAGATGAGGTAGCTGTCCTTCAGCTCCTCGTCGATGGGCCGGTCCAGCAGATTGCCGTCGCCCCCCGCGCCGTTGCCGTCGCTGGGCGGATTATCATCGGGCGGCAAGCCAGGGTCGTTGGCGTCGGTAGACAAAGATCAATCCTTTCCGATCAAGGGAAGCGCGGGAGACGCATCCGGGGTTTCCAGAGGGTTCGGCGGGCGGCGCCAAGCGCTCGCAAAAGACGGCCCGAAAGGCCCGGAGAGAGCAACGCCGAACAAAAAACGCCGCGTGGGTTTCACTGCAGAATTGTATCACTTGAGAGCCGGACCAACAACCAACCGGACGCTGCAAATCGTCGCCGCAAACTCTTGTCTCACAATGGGTTGCGAAGCTCAGTTCCCTCGCCTCTCGGGGACGCGGCCAGGCGCCGAAAAAAACCAGGTTTTCGGCTCACCCGGCGAACCGCTCTATCCGTAGTTGACCGCGGTCTTGATGCCTTGCGGCGCCCGATGACAATAGTGCCAGAGCGCCTCTTCCGGCGGTACGCGGGCCGTGATGAGCGACGCAAGTTCCTGCGGATGCGTCCTCTGGAGTTGAGCCAGATGTCGGAGCGCATCGGCGAAGTCGCGAGGCGCCGCGTTCACCGATCCGAGATGGAGGTGGTTTCGCACCACGCCGCGCCGCATCATCAGCGCGACGTTCCGCTGGGCCGGGCGCGGCGCTCGCTCGCTCCCCAGCCACGCCATGGCGCCGCAGGAGGCGAGGAGCGAGGCGCAGCGAACCATCACCTCGTCGGCGCCGGTGCACTCGAGGATAAGATCGAAGCCGTCTACTTCCACGTTGGCGGGCTCAAACTCGCATCGCGACGTGGGCAGATACGCGGCGCCGAAGGATTGGGCCAGCTCCGCGCGGAAGGTCGTCTCCTCTTCGCGCCCCAGCACCGTCACGGGCCACTCGCGGCAGCGGCAGGCGAGCACGGCGGCGAAAGCGATCGGCCCCAGCCCCGTCACCAGCACCCGCGGCGGCGGGACGGTCCAAGTGTCATCGCCGAGTCTTGCTCGCTGCAGCGTCACCGCCTCATTCACCGCCTTCTCGGCCACCGAGAGCGGCTCGGTAAGCACGGCGACGCCGGCGATCTCCGCCGCAACGGGGAAGAGAAACTCCGGCCGATCGAGGAACCACTGCCGCGCGAAGCCATGTTCGTGAACGATGCCGCGCTCCGTGAAGGCGCCCAGCGGCAGCAGATCGACGCGGACGCCGCCGGGCTGCTTCGCCCGGCGAACCACCGGCGCCACGAGATCGCCGGGACGCGGGCCGTCAACCCCGGCCCCGACTTCCTCCACCCGCGCAAGACACTCATGTCCCAGGATGAGGTGGTCTTCGCCGGGCGGGAGCAGAGGATGCCCCGACGCAAGTACGTCGCGGTCCGTGCCGCACACGCCGACTTCGAACGTCCGGCACAGCACCTCCCCCGGTCCCGGCGCCCGCGGCTCCGGCGCCTCCACAAACACCGGCTGCGATGAACCGGCACGAGCAGCGATAGCAAGCATAGGAGCAATAATTGGAATGCACGCTTCAGCAGGTTTTCCCCAGGATAACGATTGAAGTCCCGCTGCGCAAGCGACTAAGCTGGTAAAGCCATCCATTGCCGTCGTTCAAGTAACGAAATGATTCGCTTCCTGGTTGTCCTGTTCTGCGTTGCTGCGGCGATGCAGGCTCACGCCCAACAATAAGGCGCCGGTGATATGGACCCGATCGAGCAAGCTCTGGCGATCCTCGAAACCGGCGATTCGTTTCAAGCCGCGGACGTAATCGAGCGGGACGGGACGGCCGAGGAGGTCGCCGCGCGGTACGCAAAAGCGTCGCAACAGCTCTACGCGCGCCGCGATGTGGCGCGGATGATCCTCCTCGGCCGGATGGGAATCGACTACTGCCTCCGCAAGGCGAAACGGGTCGCGTCCGAGGATGCAGGGGAGTCGGAGCGGCTTCTCGGAACGGCGAAGACGATGGCGTACAACCTTTCGGTCAACGCCTGGCCCGGTTGGAACGAGCCGGGAATCGAGCTCGACCGCAGCGACTCGCGGGCGGCCCTGGACGCCGCGCGGCTCAATCTGCGGTTGGCGGGCGAGCTGAAGCGAAATGCGGAGGTCCACGGCAACGCCCACTGGCTGGTGGGCGCCCAACATCTCGCCCTGGAACAGCATGAGGCAGCCGCCGAGCAATTCGCAAAAGCGGCGGAGCAGTTTAAGGTCGCGAATAAGCCGGACTACGAGCAGATGCCCCTCGGCTACGCCGCGATTGTCAACATGCAACACGACGCGACGCGGGCGCAAGGCGAAGCGGAACTGGCGTCGGCCCAAGCAGCCCTGGCGAAGCTCGGAACCGAGGACGCGGGATTCTTTATCACCCAGCTTCGCGCCGCCGCCGCATTTTTCTCCCCATGACCGCCACTGTTCGCTATCGTCTGGATGTTTCCTCCGAAGCCCCCGGGGCGGCGGTGGAAGGAGTGCGCGGCTTCCTGCGGGTCCACAATGAAAGCGCAAGCCCGTCGTTCTGGCGGAAGCACACCGATCCCGCGACGGCGCCGCGGTCGCTGCACGTGATCGCTTACGACGAGCAAGGCGCGGTCGCCGGCGGGTTGCTCGGCGAGACGTTCCTGGCTTGGCTCAAGATTCACATTCTTGCGGTGCGCGAGGATCTTCGCCGCCAGGGCATCGGCGCCGCCCTCCTGGAGCACGCGGAAGCCGAAGCTCTCCTGCGAGGTTGCCGCTACGCCTACGCCGACACGATGGAATACCAGGCCCCCGACTTCTACCTCCGCCGCGGCTACGCGACGGCCGGACTCCTCCCCGATTGGGACTCTCACGGCCACGCCAAACACTTCTTCATCAAGCGGTTGGATGAGGCGACGTAGTCTCGTAACTGACGGTTTTCGGCGATTCGAATGAACGTTGACAAAGTGCTCGCGGATTTGGACAGGCTGCGCGAGCGGGATAACCGGCTTCAGGTGTTCGGGGCAGACGATCACCGCTAGGTGGTGAATGAACGACTGACGGAATCGCAGGCGGCGGCCTTTGAGAAGAAGTACGCAATCACAATGCCGGAAGATTATCGGCAGTTCCTCACGCAAATCGGCAACGGCGGCGCCGGGCCGTACTACGGCATGTTCAAGTTGAGAGAAATGGACGACGGTCGGAAGACGCGGCGCTGAGACGAGGGAGATGGCATCATCGGCGACTTGTCGGCGCCCTTCCCGCACAGCCGGCGCTGGAACAAGCGGCCGAAGACGCCCAAGCTCGACGAGTGACGACCCGGTCTATGAGGAGGCGGCGATGGTACAATGTCCAAACAGAGAGGAAGCGACATTTACGAAGAGGTATAGCCATGGCGGCCATGCAGGTTCTTCGCGGAATTCTAAAGTCGGATGGGTCCTTAGAGTTAGTGGACGCGCCGAATCTTCCCAGTGGTCCGGTGGAGGTGGTCTTGCGGTCGTTGACCTCGTCGGGCCGTGAGAATTGGTGGGAGTACTTGCAGCGCGTGCGCATGGAGGCCGAAGCGTCCGGATCCCGGTTCCGCTCTCGTGATGAGATCGAGGCGGAGCGAGAGTCCTTCCGGGATGAAGGGGACCGCCCTTAGACCGTCGATTTGGAGCCATCACTCGCGAAAACGCAAACGATGCGCATTTACCTCGACTCGGTCATTCTCATTTACTTTCTGGACCACGTTGGACCGTTTCAGATACGTGCGGCGAAACGACTCGCGGCGATGCAAGCGGCCGGTGACGAAGCGGCGGTGAGTGATTTGGTTCGCCTGGAGTGCCGCGTCGATCCAGTCCGCAAGAGAGACAAGGCGCGACTGGCGGCGTTTGATGGATTCTTTGCACACCCTGACGTGGCGATAATCCCAATCGGCGCCGCCATATTCGATAGGGCCACGGAGATTCGAGCCATGCACGGCTACAAGACGATCGATGCGATCAACCTTGCGGCGGCCGTGGAAGGTGGTTGTGGATCATTCCTCACCAACGACGCCCGGTTGAGCAAGTTCCCTAGTCTTTCCGTGGAGATTCTTTCGTAGCGTGAGAGCATGAATCGACGCCAATTTCTCGGCGCAGGATGCGGCGCCGTGGCCGCCTGCGCGGGCGTCCGCCGCGTTTGCGCGGTTGCGCCGCAGGGCGTGACGGCCACGTTTTCGATCGTCGCGGTCGATCCGGACGACGGCGTGGTCGGGGCGGCCGTGGCCAGCAAGTACCCGGCTGTGGGGCGAGTCGTCCCCTATGTCCGCGCCGGCGTGGGCGGCTTCTGCACGCAGCATTACCACGTGCCGGAGTGGGGCGAACGGGCGCTGGACGCGCTCGCCGCAGGAACGGGGCCGGAGCAGGTTATCGCCGATCTCTTGAAGGACGACCCGCAGCGCGAGATGCGGCAACTGGCGATCATCGACATGCAAGGCCGGGCCGCGGTTCACAACCCCACCTCGGCGCCGGAGCGGAGCCGGTATTGGGGCGCCATGACCGGCCGCTTCTACTGCTGCCAGGGCAATACGCTTGCCGGCCGCGAGGTGATTGCGAGGATGGCCCGGGCGTATGAGGAAACTGAGGGGAGTCTCGCGGATCGCTTGATGGCATCGCTCATGGAGGGCGATCGCGCCGGCGGCGACCATCGCGGCCGCCTGGCAGCGGGAATCCGCGTCGCCAAGTTCGGCGTCGAAGGCTATGCGCTGGAACTGTACGTGGACAAAAGCGACGACGCGGTGAACGAACTGGCCGAAAAGTATGCGGCGAGGTAGACCCTCACTGCAGGTTGAGAAACATTTCGATTCGCGCGAGAATGAAGCACGAAGAACCCGACGATGATCGACATTCACGATATCTGCGAGCCCGAGTGGGCGGAGTGGTATCTGCTCACGCCGCAGCAGCGATGGCGGGAGCAGGACCAACTTTGGCAGACCTACGTTGCCTTAGGAGGAACGCTTGACCCCGAGCCCGATACGCAAAGTCCTTTCTTCGATGCGGAAGAATGGCGTGCAATGTCTGCTGATGGGGGGGCAGGCATGCGTGTTATACGGCGGAGCGGAGTTTAGCCGGGATACCGACTTCGCCTTGCTGTCCGACGACGCCAATCTCGACCGCCTTTCGGGGGCGCTGCGCGAACTCTCCGCCGAGCGTATTGCCGTTCCGCCCTTTGAGAAAAAATACTTGGATATGGGACTGGCGGTGCACTTTCGCTGCCGTCATCCGGATGCTGCGAGGATGCGTCTGGACCTGATGTCGAAGATGCGCGGCGTCGATAAGTTCCCGGTTCTGTGGGAGCGCCGCACCACGATCGAGGCGGACGAACCGATTGACCTCATCTCGCTGCCGGATCTGGTGCGCGCTAAAAAAACGCAACGCGACAAAGATTGGCCGATGATTGCTCGTCTTCTCGAAGCAAACTATTTCCGGAACCAGGCCGGCCCGACGCCCGAGCAAATTGACTTTTGGTTGCGTGAATTGAGGACTCCCACACTCTTGATTGAGGCCGCGGAGCGTTTCTCGGCGGAAGCGCAGGCGGTGGCGGCGGACCGCCCGGCCGTTGCAATGGCGCTGGCGAAAGACGAGGCGGCGGTGCGCGAGGAACTCTCCGCCGAAGAAGAACGAGAGCGAGAGGCCGATCGCCAATATTGGCGTCCGCTCAAAGAAACTTTGCAAGACCTTCGGCGGGCGGCCCGAGGCGATCGGGGACCATGAACGGCGCCGCCGTGCTTTGGATCCGATGAGGCGCGTCAACCCACGTCCCCCAGCTCCAGCGCCTGGCCGTAGCGGTGGAGCGCGAGCTGGCGGAGGCGTTGATGGCGCGGGTTCGCCAGTTGCGGATCGGCGGCGATCACGGCTTGCGCGGCGCGGCGGGCTTCTTCGTTGATGGCGGCGTCGCGCTTCAACTCGGCCAGGTAAAACTTCGGCAGCCCGTGCTGATGGGCGCCGAAGATGTCGCCCGGTCCGCGAAGCTGAAAGTCGATCTCCGCCAGGTCGAAACCGCTGGAGGTGCTCACAAACGCCTCCAGCCGCTGCCGCGCTTCGTCGGTCTGCGGAGAGGCGAAGACGCAGAGGAAGCCCGGGTGCTCCCCCCGGCTGATCCGGCCGCGAAGCTGGTGGAGCTGCGCCAGCCCGAACCGCTCCCCCCCTTCGATGGTCATCAGCGTGGCGTTGGGAACATCGACTCCGACCTCCACCACCGACGTGCATACGAGGGCCTGCGTCCGTCCCGCACGGAAGCGCTCCATCGCGGCGAGCTTCTCCTCCGGCGCCCACCGGCCGTGGAGGAGGTCAGATCGGAAGAG
>JAHWKS010000068.1 GCA_019347795.1 Planctomycetota bacterium
GTTGGGTTGCCCCCCCCCACCAAATTCCGGGTTATGGTTTTTTTGTTGTGTTGTTTTATTGGTTTATTGAAATCCCACTATGAACCATGCAAACTAAAATCTTCAATTCCTCTTTCCACCAACACACAAACACACAAACACACAAACACTCCAACACTCCTTCATCCCGCTGGGGCGTCGCTCCGCTCCGCCGCCAGCCACCCAGTCAACACGGAACACATCTCATCACGGAAGCTAGGAAAGACTCATGCAAAACGTACTGGCGGTGATCCTGGCGGGGGGCAAGGGGACGCGGTTGGAGCCGCTCACCCGAGATCGGGCCAAGCCGGCGGTCCCCTTCGGCGGCTCGTATCGCATCGTCGACTTCGTGCTCTCCAACTGCCTCAACAGCAACATCCGCAAGATGCTGGTGCTCACGCAGTACAAGGCGATGAGCCTCGACCGGCACATCAATCTCGGCTGGCGCCGCTTCTTCTGCCGCGAGCTGGGAGAGTTCATCGACGTGCTGCCCCCGCAGCAGCGGATCGATGAGCACTGGTACCAAGGCACCGCCGACGCCGTCTACCAGAACATCTACGCCATCGAGCGCGAGCGGCCCGATTACGTCCTCATCCTGGCCGGCGATCACATCTACAAGATGAACTATTGGGAGATGATCGACTACCATCTGGAACAGGGCGCCGACTTGACCGTGGGCGCCCTCCGCGCCACGCGCCGCGAGGCGGCCCGTGAGTTCGGCGTGATCCAGGTGGACCCACAGCAGCGGATCCTCGGCTTTGAGGAGAAGCCGGCCGACCCCAAGCCGATCCCCGGCGAGCCGGACCACTGCCTCGCGTCGATGGGCATCTACGTCTTCACCGCCCGCTTCCTCTTCGAGCAGCTTTTGGCCGACGCCAACCGGCACGACAGCGCCCACGACTTCGGCCGGAACATCATCCCCGCGGTGATCGGCGAGCACGAGGTTTTCGCCTTCCCCTTCCGCGACCAGAACCGCAAGAACAACGCCTACTGGCGCGACGTGGGCACGCTGGACGCTTATTGGGAGGCGAACATGGACCTGGTGTCGGTCGATCCGCAGCTCAATCTTTACGATGGCCGCTGGCCGATCCGCACGCACCAGCCGAACCTGCCGCCGCCGAAGTTCGTCTTCGGCAGCGGCGAACGCGGCGACCGCCGCGGCCGGGCCTTGGACAGCATCGTCTGCCAGGGAACGATCGTCTCCGGCGGCCTCGTCGAACGGTGTGTGCTGGGGCCGAACGTGCGGGTCAACAGCTTCGCGCACGTGGAGGACTCGATCCTCTTCGAAGGCGTGAACGTCGGCCGCCGTGCGAAGATCCGCCGGGCGATCATCGACAAAGGCGTCAACATTCCCGAAGACGCCGTGATCGGTTACGACGTGGAGCAGGATCGCCGCCGCGGCTTCGCCATCAGCGAAGGGGGCGTGGTGGTGATCGCCAAAGACGACGGCGCGAGGCAACTGCTCTCCCAAGAGCAAACCGCCGCCGCGGGTCAGTAGCCAGCGTCAGAGGTCAGAGGTCAAGAGGGAAAATAGCCGGCGACCAACGCGTCGCCGGAGGCTGGCGATTTTCCCTTCGGTCACCGTCACCAGCGACTGCGAAGCCGCTTCGCGATATATCTTGGGAGACGTTCTTCGGCTCGTCACGATAGGCTTTGTCATGCACCTTGACGCTCTTCGCGAGTTGTTGCACGCCCAACCGTTTTCCGCATTCCCCATCCGGCTGGTCGATGGCGGCGGGGATTCACGGTCCCGCATCCTGATTTTGTCGCAGTCTCTCCGCGACAGGTGCTGCACATTTCTCCGGAGAGCGAAAGTGTCTCGCGGATCGATCCCCGTTTGATCGTTTCCCTCGACGACGCGCCCGGCGCCGGCCAGCCATCGTCGCGAGAAGACGACGGCGACAAATAACGCGGTCAGCTCGCCGGCAATCATCCGTCGTCGAATGTCGAGATGACATTCAAATTCATTCGCCCCCGTTCAAGGTACTGAATGTCGTGCCCGACAATCATTCTGCGGATGCGGGGGTAAAGACGCTGTCGCCGATCCTCGATGAAGTCGATGTCCTCCCGGAACTCCGCGGTCGCCTCTCTGCTGGCGCCGGTCTCCTCGAGAGACTTTAGTAACGATTCGAGGTTCTCCTCCCGCTCGCCGGCGGGAAGCATGCCTAAGTTCCAGGCGTCGATGGTTAGCAGGATTGCAGATTCCGTTTCCTCCTGGTCGCCGCCGGCGTCGTCGATCCGCGGCTTCGCCAGATCGAGGATGACCTGCGACATTTTTATTCCCCCCAGGCCTGCTCCCCCAAACCCAACCGGCAGCGCCTTCGGCCTCCGCTTCCGCATGTCTCTGCGTTTCTGCTTCCTGGCCTTCAGCTTCCGGGACTTCTGCTTCTTCGTCATCGAGCAACTCCTTTCTTTCGAGAGCGAAACAAGACCGAGCGCCGTTAATGTACCCGATGAATCGCCGACGCCGCGAGGCCTCTCAGCCCCGTGGCCCAACTTGTTTCGCCGCTGCGGGCTCGTGAGGAATCCCCTTTTGGTGGTGGCGCAGCAAAAAGGCCCGGCTTCCGCGGAAGCCGGGCCTCATTATTCTCGCAAGATGACCGTAGAGGATGGTCGCTGCGAGGAGGCGGCCGCCGGTCGCTTGGGCAAGTTCGCCGAGAGGTGGAGCCTATCAGCAATTCGCCGTGGGCGACGCATCCGGCTTGTCCGCCGACGTGCCGTCAGGCGTGACCGCCTCGCTGGCTAGTACAGACATATTCCACTGGACCACCTCCTTTCGCTCGCGTACCCGCCCGTCGCGGTTAGCCGAGAAGTGCGACTGTCAGCGGCTTATCGTCCCTCGCGCTGCGTTGGCGCGACCACTGCCTTTATTGTAGTCCGACGCTCCACAAGGCAAGAGGGAAAATCCCCGCCCGCGAAAATTTTTTCCCGGCGAGGCGGCGCCCGGGAATGAGGCCCATGGATCGTGCCGTGAGGGGGACGGGGCGCAGTTCTCATCGTTAAGCCGCTTTCGTCGCAGGCGTTCCTAGCGTCCTGCAATAGCCCGATTCATCGGGCTTCGCCGCGGAGCGGTCTTCGGCCCGTGCTTTAGCACGGGTCACCGCGACCAAGAGCCAGCCTTTGTCCCGCCGTCCTGCCGCCGCAAACGCGGCGGCTCCGCGGCGGGACAAAGTGAAGAGGGAGCCCGCGACGCCCGGCGTAAACGCCGGACCGAAGACCAACTCCGCGGCGAAGGAGCGTAAACGCTCCTACGGGGGCGACTCATCAATGTCGCGCGTGCGAGGTGAGGGGAGAAAGATGTTTTCGAGCACCCAGCGACCGCCAATGACGCAATAAGCGCCCACTACGATATAGGCGATGGATTGCGCCAACCATCCGAGCACATAGGAGTCGGGCGTCGGTGGATATCCAGCCTGCTGTAATGCGGACGATTGCGGGGCGCCGTTCGTGATGCTGCCGGCGAGGCCCGCGACGCCATCCACCAGGAACATTACGCCCAGCAGCCGAAGACCCATTTGGGCGAATCGAGCGATCTTGTCGTCGTCGGCAGAAATCGCCGATGCCTCGCGAATGCGTCCGGCTAGCTCTTGAGGCGCATCTGTGGCCCCTGCTTTGTACGGATTATCGTCTGACGTCACGATTTCGTGGAGTTGCGAACAGCACCATGCCGAACGCGGCGAGCGTCCGCCCGATGATTGCGGATATTGTCGCCATTCGTCGTCACTACCTTCAGTCAACGGTCTTATTGCTGAGTTGTGAGCTCTCCAAATCCGCCACTCGCTTTTCTAGCTTGGCGATCCGGCCGTGGGCAAAAAACCCGGCAGAAAATCCAAACAGGGCTAAGGCGAATGTCACGACTTCAAGCATGATAGCTCCCAAAACAGAAAACGATCGTTGTTGCGCCGACCGCGTAGGCGGATGATCCGGCGGGACCGCGTTGTGTTCCTCAGCGCGGATATCGCGGATATTGCCCAAAGCGCGAACGATGTGCCGCTTGTTAGAGTGTGTCTCGTCGCTGTCGAGGCGCGCCAGCAGTTGTGGTACATACGAACTATCGCGCGCATGCCCAGCGGCAATGATATTCCATCGCCGTCGCGTTTCATCCCCCTTGTGCAGCAGCTTCGCCATCAAACAAGCATGCTGTCTCCAACCGCGTCGTTGAGTCGCGGTGCGGGCGCCTTGGCGGGAGCCGCCGATGGGCATGTCCTCGGGCAGCGGGCGTGTAGTGGTGAGGAAGCCGCGGCGGAAGGTCCCTGTTTTCAAGACTAGTTTCCGCTGGCGTGCGTCGGTTGGTTCGATGTGCTATTGAGTTTCGGTCGGCGTTTCGGAAGCGAGATATACGTGCGGCCCGATTCCTGTTGCCGCCGCCGCGTTTCTTCCCCAATGCGATGAACGTCGTTGTCGAACCTTGCAGCAAGTTCCCTTCGGATCGCTCGGATTTCTTCAGTCGGAGTCGGAATCATGTTCGGCCTCCAATAGTTGCTCGGGTGTGCAGATGACTGGCGGCTCGAAACCGTTGTCGCGACGAACTGACGCGATCTTGTTCTGGAGCGTCGGATTCGCGATGTGCTTGAAGTTCCACGTCACAAGGTATTGTACGGTCTGTCGTGCCGCGACGTGCGGGTCCGGGTGCAATCGACCGGCAATGTTTCCTATGACGGTCGTCTCAACATAAACGGCGTCCATTGCCGAATTGTATCACGACGGCCATGTCGCCAGACGAGCGGCTGGGCCGATTGTGTTTCCCGTCGGTCGTCCTGGCCCCGGCGGCGTCACTGAGCCGCGGAGCGGGTTCCTTCGGGGGAGCCGCCGATGGGCATGTCCTCGGGAAGCGGGCGGGCGGCGGTGAGGAAGCCGCGGCGGAAGAGCTCTTGCTTGAGCGTGCGGAAGTGGTCGAAGCTGTTGGGGTAGACCCAGACGGTGAGCGTGGTGCGCTGCGGATCGAGTTGCGAGAGGCGGGCGAGGAATTGAGAGCCAGGCGAGAGGGCTTGCTCCAGCGGCTCGCCGAGGTTCTCGGCGACGGGCGCCAGGACGAATCGCTCCAACTCGATCCCCTGCCGCACCGCGGCCCCGACCTTCATCGGGGTGATGTACTGCTTCGTGACGAGCGTGTAACGCATCAGGAAGCCGCCTTCCGGGCCGAGCGTCTCGGTGATGCTCGGCGCCTCTTTCAGCTTCCAGGCCTTCTGCGGCGCCTCCTCTTTGAGCCGCTCGGTGAGCGTCTCCCACGGGATGTACGTCAGCCGGCCGTCGAGCAATCGAAAATGCTCCTCGCGCCCCAGGACGGTGGCGGCCATCGGCGTGGGAAGGTGCTCGATCACCCCCACTGGCGGCGCGGCCTCTTCCAGAGACTGCCGCCGCTGCTGTAGCTCCGCGAGCGTTTGCTGGGCAAGAGCGAGTTGGCGGTTCCGCTCGAACTCCTGGCGGCGGCGGGCGCCAAGTTGGCTCTTGAACTCGTCCAGCTTCGCCCGGGCGGCGAGCGTCATCGCCTGTAATTGATTGCGCTCGCGGGTGCGCCGCTCCATCTCGGCGCTGACCTGCTTGATCTTGCCGTCGATGTCGAGGATGTGCGCCTCGGCGTCCTTGGCCGCCAGGCGAAAGCCCTCGACGTCGATGTCGGCCGCGGATGTGGAGGCGGCGTCAAGTTCCTCCTGCGATTGCACCATCTCGTCCTTGGCCCCGACGCCGATCACCATCACCAGGATGATGAGGATGCCCACGAGGTTGGCGACCACGTCCAGGAACGCGTCGGCGCCGGGGGCGTCGTCATCGCGGGTGCGGCTGCTTCTCACGGCGATTTCCGCTCCATTACGAGTCCGCTGCCTTCCAGCAGTTGCTGCAAGTCGGCGAAGCGGCGTTCGGCGCCGGGCGCCACCTCCACCCGCAACACCGGTTTCCAGTAAGCCCGGTTCCCCGCCAGGCCCCAGGAGTCCATCCGCTTCCACAGCGATTGCACGAAAGGATCGACCGCCGATCGCGTGGCGCCTTCCAAGGGAATCACGACCGGCGCCTGGTCCGTGGCCCGCTCGGGGACGATCACGAGCCGGTCAGGGAAACATGCCACCGCGATCGGCCGGGTGTAGGGCGTGGCGCCGGCCGCCGCGTCTTTCAGTCCCCAGTTCCGCCCGCGACTGGCGGCGAAGGGCGTAGTGCTCCCGAGCGTCTGTCCGGCGGCGGCGGTCCCGCCGGGAGCGCCGCCGGGCTGCTTCACGCCGCCGGCTTCCGCGCCTTCGGCCGATTGCGGCGAATCGCCGTCGCCGGTTTCGCCTGGAGAACCGCCGCGCTCGCCGATCACGCTTTCCAGCTCGCCGCGGCTTGTCGAGCCGCCGAAGACGCCGCCGTCGCCGCCCGCTTCTCCGACAGCTTGAAAGCCGCCGTGATGCGGCGACGCCCAGAAACCGCTCGCGATTCCGCCCTCGAAACGATTAGGCTGGGCGGCCCGCAGGATGTCCTGTCGGCGCCGCGCCTCATCGACGGCCATCTGGACTAGGTCCGTGAGCGCCGGGTCGGGCGGCGGATAGTTCAGCGAGAGATCGTCGTCCACCAGCTCGTAGCCGAACTCGTCGTCCCACGACTCGATCGCTTCCCGAGCCGCGGCGTAACTGCGGGCGCCGGAGGACCGCACCACCAAAAGCGGATACGGCTCACCGTGCTGCTCCACGCCGCCATGACGCGCGAGATATTCGCGGGTCGCGCGGAGGGCCGCATCGAGCGGGTTGCCCGGTCCGAGCGGGCCGTCGAAGTCCCGCTCGTAGAGGCTGACGCCCTCCGGCTGCAGGACCACGCGGTCTTCGCGACATTCAATGTAGATCGGCCGGCGCCGCGTTCCGTGCGGGCCCTCGTAGGGAATGAGTGCGAACGACCGTGGCTGCTGCCCGGCGGTTTGCTTTGCTTGTTCCAACTGCCTACGGGCGGCTTCGATGGCTTGCTGCACGCGGAGCAACTCGGCGCCCACCACGTCCGCGTCTTGGGAGCCGCCTGCGAGCATCCGCTCCAGTTCCGCCGCCTGCTGGAGCAAGTTTTCCAACCCCGCCTTCAGGCGGCGGTAATGATCTTCCACGTGGCTGAGCCGCAACCGCTCGTCGGCCAACTGGCGTGCGATCTCGCTCCGCTGCGTCTGGAGCACTTCGAGCCGCCACTGGTGATTCTCCTGTTCGATCCGCTGCTCCTCCAACTCGCGACTGGCCTGCTCGGTCTGAGCCCGCCGCTCTTCGGCGATCTCGTCGGCCTGCACCTTCGCCTGCTGGACGAGGACCACCAGCAGCACGATGAGCGCTCCCATCGTGCAGATCAGCACGGCGAGGAAGGGGAAGAGCGAAACCTGCGCATCTTTCTTCCGCACGCCGAGGCGACGCGCGGCGGCGGAGCGACTCATGCTGCGCGACCTTGCGAAGCGGGATCGTCAAGCGTGACGCGCGACTCAGCCGGCGTCCGGCCCAGCCGCGTGTTGAGCAGGTGAATGGCCGCGGCCAGGCTCATCACGGTGTCTTCAAAGTTCTTCGAGCCGGCCAGCGCCCGGAGGTTCTCGTTGAGGGCGGTCTCGAGCTTCACCACTTCGCCCGTGGCGGCGACGGCCCGCGTCATCACTTCGCCCTGCCGGATCATCTCGGCCTGCTGGGCCTGCATGAGCTTTCCATTCTCGGCCAACGCGTCGTGCAGCCGGGAAGCCGATTTCGCCGCATCCACCGCAATCGTCTTATGCGCCTCGGCAAGCTGCTCGGCGTGTTGCCGGATCGATTCGCCGAGAGCCGACGCTAGCGATGACTGCAATGTGCCGCCGGCGTCGTTTACGAGCCGGCCCCAGCGGTCGTGGGCGGCGTTGATCGTCCCCTGCCACAACTCCGTCTGCCGCTCCACCAGCCGCTCGGTGGACTGCACCACGGAGCGGCTCATCCGCTCGATGGATGCGACATGCGGATCGCCCGAGGCGCCCAGCGTTTCGAACCGGCCGATCAACTCCTCGCGGGCCCGCGTCTCGACCGCTTCCAAGAGCTGCGTCTCGATGCGGTCGATGAGGAACTGGGCGAACATCAGCACGATCGAGAGCGAGAGCGCCACCGCCGTGGTGTCGAAGGCGACGCTCAACCCCGCGAGCAGGCCCTCCATCGCGGTTTCCGGCGTTTTCACCAGCGCCTCGGGAGACAGCTCTCCCAGCGCCAGCGTGATGCCGATCACCGTGCCCAGGAACCCGAGCATCGGCGTGGCCCAGATGACGATCCGCACCAGGGCGTAGCCCTCGTGGGCGCGGGCGGAGTCGAGATCGGCCAGGTACTTCAGCTCGTCGTCCAGCCCGGCGGCGCTGCGGTTCCGCTCGACCGATTCGAGCGCCTCCCGCAGCCGGCGGCCCAGGTACGAGGTGCGCACCCGGGGCGGCGCCTCTTCCAATAGATCGATCTGCCGCGTGGCGTCGTCCACCGTGAGAGCGGTCCCGCGCGGGGCCTCTAGTCCGATGCGGTCCAAGAGCGGGAACTGCGTCAGGACGCCTGTCAGCTTGATCACGAGGGCTGCCAGGCCGATGCAGAACATCGCCACTTCGACGTACTCGACCCAGTGCCCCGCGAAGTAGCGCTCCAAGAGCGGGCCGTACGGGCCGAGCGCCGGATGCAGCGCCTGGCTCTTCAGGAGAAAGTAAAACGTGCAGCACGCGGCCATTCCCCAGGCGAACGGCCAGCCCAGGCTGCCGAGGATTGTCCAGAGGAGCGGCTTTTCAGATTGCTTCGACACCGATGGCTTCCCTTCCCCCAATAGGTCCGCGAGATGAGCCCAGCGCAGCCGTTCTCCTGCGCCTCCCTACAATCGGCACAATCGCTGCAGCTTGTTTAGCCGGAATCCCGTAGGCGGGGCGGCTCGCCTGCATATCTCTTGGGAAACAGGCGGGGCGCCTGTTCTACGACGCACGACCGGCGGATTCGGCAAAGATTGCCAAAGTCGCCGGTTCGGCCGGTCCGATAATTCCTCCATCTTGAGCCGCTCGCCGGCAATTCGGTGAGATACCAAAATATCGCAGCCGGGAAAACGGGAAAACCGCCCCGGCCAAAGCATTCCCAGGGGGGGACGTGAGTCCGGTCGGACCCAAAAAGGTCCGGCCGGACTTTTTTGTTGCGCCCGTGGCACACGCGGCTTGTCTGTGGCTTTCCGCGTTTCGTCGCAGCGGCCGCCTGCACTACGAAAAAATCTTCCTCGTAACTTCGGGCGCAGCGGGTCTTCGTTGATTTCCAGGTTGAGCAATGAGCCGCGCCGCGGCGCGTGGCCGAAACCCTCCCTCAATCTGGAGTCTACCGATGAAGCTGCTCAACCTCGTGAAGATCGGCAAGAAGCCCCGTCGTCCCGTCCGCCCAAGGGCCGACGGCTGAGAATGGAAACTTTGGAAACTCGCAAACTGATGGCCGCCGACGTGGTCCTCGACGGCGCTGAACTTTCGATCTACGGAACGGACCAGGCAGACGTGGCCGTGATCGCCCCGATGGGCGATTTTCTCGAAGTGACGGTCAACGGCGAAACCGATTACGTCTTTGCCGCCAGCATCAACAACGCCAATTTCTACGGCGGCGACGGCAACGACATCTTCGGCAACCTGAGCGACGTGCCGGTCGCCGCATTCGGAGGGGCCGGCGCTGACATCCTCGTCGGCGGTTCGGGAGACGACTTGCTCTTTGGCGGCGCCGGCGGCGACATCATCTTCGGCAGGGCCGGCGATGACGAGATCCACGGCCAGAACGGAAGGGACCTCCTTGTCGGCGGCGCCGGAAACGACGTGGTGACTGGCGGCGCCGGCAATGACTACATCCGTGGCGGCGCCGGCCGCGACATTATCTTCGGCGGCGCCGGCGATGACGAGATCTACGGCGATGCCGGCTGGGACATCCTGCTCGGCGGGGATGGCGACGATCGCTTGGACGGCGGCGCCGGAAGCGATTGGTTGATCGGCGGGGGCGGACAGGATGTCCTCCTCGCCGGCGCCGGCCCTGATCTCCTTGTCGGCGGCGCCGATCGCGACTTCCTCTTCGGCGAGAACGGCGACGACACGCTGGTGCGGGGCGATTCAGTCGTCGCCGGCAATGACGGCGAAGCGGCCGTTCGCCGGCCGCGAGCCGACGCCGGAGGCGGCGGCCCTGGTGGAGGAGGCGCTGGAGACGCAGCTTGGATTGCTGGAGGAGAAGCTGCGCGAGGTGGCCGTGCTGAAACTGCAAGGCTTCAGCAATGAGGAGATTGCGGAGCAGATTCAGCGAACGACGCGCACCGTGGAATCGCGGTTAAAGAAGATTCGCGAGGCATGGACCACGTAGCACAGGCGGCCCGCCTGTGTCTTTCGCATTTCCTCCGAGGCGGGTTGCCTGCGTTACGGGAGGTTGCCGAAGTCGGGCTTGTCTTGGGCCGGGATGTCGTTGAGGGACTTTTGGTTCTGGTTCTGCTCGTCGGCCCCTAAGCGGCGGCGGCGTAGGTGGCGCTGGTGGGCGGTGTCGCGGCGGCCGGTGCGCCAGAGCCAGAGCCAGGCGAAGGCGAGGACCGCGACGAAGAGGGCGGCGGCGATGATGCCGAATATTCCCAGCGGGCGAGCCGCTTCGGGGAGCACGAGCGGGGCGCGGCCGATGAGCATCGGGCTGAGCTGCGTCTGGCGATCGCCGTAGCGCTTCATGAACTCCGTCTCGTACGACCAGAGCTTAAAGTAGAAGGCGGGGATGCGGACCTGGCGATCGACGATGTCGTCCGGCGACATCCCCTCCGGCAACTCGGCGACGCAGAAGATCACCGGGAAGTAGTTGGTGAACACCGGCGAGCTTTCGCTCTCGCCCATCTTGATGGTGTGCTGCTCCAGCGGGAGGAAAATATCGATCTCGTAGTAGTGGTCGATGCCGAACCGCTCCTGGATGTCTTTCGCCTCGACGCGGATCTCCTGCACGCGGCGGGCTTCGCCGGTCAGGGCGACCACCTCGCCCCGCATCTCGCGCGGCGATTGGAGCAGCGGCGCCAGATCGGCGTCCGATGCGGCTCGCTGCCGGAGCGTCGAAAGTTCGATGTGCTTCGCTGCATGGAGAACTTGATAAAACGCGTCGCGCTCCAGTCCCGTGATCGAACGCCGGTCCCGCACCAGGTCGAACTGGCCGATGTCCACGCCGCGGGACGCCAGGAGGACGCGATCCTCGGTCACGCCCAGCTCCGGCTGCACGCGCACCGGGCGCCAGAACATGCGCTCGCACGCCATCACGATCCGCGGCCGGCCCTCTTCGGTCTCGCCGAGCTTGAGGAAGAGCCCCTCGGCGCCGCCGCGGTAGTCGAGGTTCTCGCCCTCCTCCCACGCCCGCGGAAGCCAGCGGGCCAGCACCAGCGCGGGATACGGCGCCTCATCCGGCTCGAGCCAGACGCGATAGAAGTGCTCGTACTGAAGCAGCTCGGCCGCCTCGGGGATGACCTCCTCTTTCTCGATGCGGGTCACCCGGCCGGCGAGGCGGATCGACGCGGCGCGGTACTCGGCGGGCTGGGCGGCAAGCTCCTCCCAGTCCAACTCCGGATCGCGCCAGCGGAGCAGATCATGCTTCTGGAACCGCGGGATGCGGTAGAGGATTCGGTAGAGCGGCTCGTACTCATCCGGGTGCAACGGCCGGCCGTCGAAGAAGCGATCGAGCTGACTGGCGTCGATGTTGAACAGCTCCAGAAGCTGCCGGGGACCGGCCAACTCCTGCACGGGCAGCTTCGGTCCTTCGGGAGCGGCCTGGGCCCACGGCGGGGTCGAGCCGGTTCGGGGGATCGAGGTGGGCGTTTGCGGATTTTGGGCGACGGCGGAGACCGCCAGGAGGAGAACGATGCAGAGTGAGGCGAAGAGAAAACGCATCGCTGAATTAGTTCGAGAAGGGGGCGGCTTGCTGTCGCGAGCCGTTGGTCACTCGCGGAGCGAGTGACCCACATTATTGTCTTGTTCGGCGAGGCGGCGGAGCGGGTCGCCGACGTCTTGGGCCGGGTCGTTGTCTTCCAGGTGTTTCAGGCGGCCGGATAAGTGGCT
>JAHWKS010000872.1 GCA_019347795.1 Planctomycetota bacterium
CTCCATTCGCGGCGGCTTATTGATCGCCACGATCCATTCATCTTCGTAAAGCACGTCGAGAGGAATGTCCTCGGGATGCGACGTGCTCCGGGGCAGCTCGGGAAGCGAGACGGCGATCTTCTGCCCCTCGCGCAGCCGATAGGCGACCTTCGTCCGCTCGCCGTCAACGGTCACGCCGCCTGCGGCGATCACCTTGCGGAGCATCACGCGGCTATAGAGCGGAAACTGCTCGGCCAGAAACGCATCGAGCCGCTTGCCGGCGTCCTCGGGCGCCGCGGTCATCTCGATCGGTTCGGCGGAAAGCTCCTTGTGCGACATCGGCCCTACGTCGCCTTCCGCGCACACCAGGTCCAGTGGCGGTCGCTGGTGGCTTCGACCGACTGCGGCGAGAAGCCGAGGGCGCTCACCAGGCCCCGGACCTCGTTCACGGTGAGCGCCGCCCGGAGCGAATCGGCGAACATCTGCCGGGCGTGGTCGTTCTCGCCCCCCGCGTACTGCGCCACGAGGCGGGCCACTTCGCCGTCGTCGGCCGGACGCATCAAATCACGGAGGAAGAGCAGCCCCCCCGGCGCCGCGACCCGCACCGCCTCCGCCAACGCGGTCCTCGGCTCGGGAATGTGATGCACGATGCTGTTGGATATCACTACCGGAAAGCAGCCGTCTTCGTAGGGGAGTCCCTTGGCGTCGATGCGGTCCAGGCGGATGCGATCGCTCAACCCCGTCAGCTCGACGTTCACGCGAGCGACGTAGAGCATGTGGGCCGCCAGATCGACCGCCACGACGCGGCAGTCCTCGCACGCGCCGCACAATTCGATGGGAATGAGAGCCGTGCCGGTCCCAAGATCGAGCACGTCGCCGCGGAGTTCGCCCCCGGCGGCCTCCAACAGGTCGGCCACAAAGCGACGGTTCACCTCGGCGTGATCCATCGCGTTGTAATCCTGGGCCTCCTCGGCGGAGTCCATGACCTCCGGCTCCAGCACTCGCGACAGCATGATTTCTCCCGGCAATTGAAAAATGGTTTGCACGCCTCTATTCTAGCCGGAAGGCGCCTGAGCGACGAGGCGATGCATTCCAGGCAGTGGTACAGTTTGCCGATTTGATGGTTACGGCTGGACTCACACTAACCCGAAGCGTAAGAGCGTAAGCGAGGACGGTGGCTCATTCCTCGCTGACGCTTCTGGTTAGTGTCGAAGACGCCAAACTGCGCCACTACGCATTTTCAGCGGAGCGATCGATGATGCGGATCCTGGCGGTAGCGGCGATGGTTATTCTGGCGCCGCAGTTGGCGACGGCTCAGACCGGCGCCGGCGATGTAGCGTCGGTAGCGTCCGGCGGGGCGGCCCTGGTGCGGGACGGCCAAACGGTGGCGAAGTTGCCCGCGAACACGTGGTTCGACATCGTCCGGGTCAACGGCTCCTGGTCCGCCGGCTACGCCTTCGTGGGCGGCGAGCGGAAGTCGGGCTGGATCCTCAGCGAGAAACTCGCGCCGGCGTCGCTCGAACCGCAGGCGAAGGCGGCCGCGGCCTGGGAGCAGCTCGGGGCCGATGTGGAGCGCGACGCCCGCGGCGCCGTGCTGGCGATCGACGCCTCTGATTCAAACGTTGGCGACGATGAATTGGCGCAAATCGCCGCCTTCCCCTGGCTGGAAGAACTGATGCTTGGCGGCTCGAAAGTAACCGATGCCGGCGTGGCGCCGCTCACGTCGCTGCCGCGACTCCGCAGGCTTTTCCTCGACGGCCTGCCGATCACGGACGAAGGCCTCAAGCCGCTCGGCCGGCTGCGGAGACTGGAGGTCTTGTCGCTCGCGGAAACCCAGATCACCGATGACGGCGCCGCCGACTTGCGCGGCCTCGCCGATTTGCAGGTCCTCAACCTCAGCCAAACGGAGATCAGCGACGCTGCCCTCCGCCACCTGGCGCCGCTCACTAAGATCGAAACGCTCGCACTTCGCGAGACGAACATCCGCGGCCGCGGGCTGGCGCATCTCCGCGGGATGGAGCGGCTCAATGTGGTGAACCTCAGCCAATGTCCGCTGGAAGGGGAGCACCTCTTGCACCTCGCCGGCATGGAGCACCTCCGCATCCTCCACGTGGCCGAGACGGGGATCGACCCCGAATGCATCGAGCGTCTCGAAGACGAAACGCCGAGCCTGGCGGTGTTCGATTGACGATCGCCGGGACGGAAGCATCGTCTTATTCAATCGGCGTCGCCCCCGGCGGCGGCTTACCGCCCCCTTCCCGAACGTACTTGGTCCGCATTTGGGCGTACTCTTCGGCGGTTGGAAGCTCAGACGCTTCGCGTCCTTCCGCCTGCTCGAACAACCGCTGCAGATAAGGCCGGCACCAACCACAGCCGGTCCCCGCGCCGAAGCACTCGCTCAACTGTGCCGTGCGGCGCGGCTTCTCCACCCGCAGAAAATTAATCACCTTCCGCTTGGTCACGTGAAAACAGAGACACAACTCTTCGTCCAACTCCATGGCAATCTCCTCGTATTGTTCTACTGCATTCGCCGCGGGAATTCACCCGCAAACCCATATACGACGGGAAGGGGGGCCGACGACGACGATTGCTTCGCACCGGCGGAGCGGTTAATCTAATTACAAACCGTCCACTCCCTTTGGAGGGTCTATGGGAGCTGCCATTTTTCAGCTTGATCGGCAGGACGCAACCATGGTGATTGCGCCGCAGCGCAGCGTCACCAGCCTTTCGGACGACGACGTCAAGGCGGAATTGGCGGGAATCATGGAGGCGCTGGAGTCCGGCGACGTGAAGAACATCGTCTTCGATTTCAACCGGCTCGAGTACTGCGGCTCCAGCATGCTGGAGGCGATGCGCCGCCTGTGGAAGAACCTGCCGCACGATCAGGGGAAGCTGGTCATCTGCTGCGCCAACCAGGTGCTGCGAGACATCCTGCACGTGACGCGCTTCGATACGCTCTGGCCCATCTACGCAACGCGCGAA
>JAHWKS010000873.1 GCA_019347795.1 Planctomycetota bacterium
AGCCCCCCATCACGTCCGTGCCGTTGTACATCAGGCCGTAGCCGACGACGAAGAACAGCAGCACGCCGATGGAAAGGTCCATCAAGTTCTTGAAGAGGATGTTGACGGTGTTTTTGGCCGCGTTCAGGCCCACCTCCAACATCGCGAAGCCGGCCTGCATGAAGAGCACCAGCACGGCGCACACGAAGAGGATCATATTATTGATCGAATAGCCGAGCTGCACGTCCAAGGGGGCCTCGGCGGCGACTTCTTCATCGACCGCTACTACCTCTTCCTCGGCGGCAAGAGAGCTGTCGCCCGCGCCGGCGATGGACGCTTCCGCCGCGTCGGTCTCCTGACCCGAAGCGGCCGGCGCGAGCGACAGACTCACCCCACACAGTCCCACAAGGAGAAGGACCGCCAAGCCATTCCCTAAAAGCCAACGGTAATTCATGATCTCGCCTTTCCAGAAGGACGGAAGCAGCCCCAAGCGCGCGGCCTTCCTTGCCTGGCCGCGGCATGAGGAATCGAAGGAGGAAATCAAAGCGAGCGTCCGCTTTTGCAAGCGATGTGCCGCAGCCGCCGCAGCCGCCCCGTACCCCGCCGCCGCCCGGACCGCATGTCGTTGCGATCACGCGGTTTATGGGTCCCAGGGAATTTCAGTTTTCGGCGGCAAAGAGTGCGTGCCGATTTGTCCGTGCCCGCTTTCCAGGCGTGGACAGCCGAGAGATTAAGCAGACGTGTGACCTAACGTCCCGCGGGCGTGGATTGGAGCAGTTCGACAATCGCCTGCGGGCCGAGCCGGGCCGCGATCGCGAGCGGCGTTTCGCCCTCGGCGTTCATGCGGCCGGGGTCAGCGCCGCGGTTGAGGAGGCGCGTCATCAACTCGAGATCGCCCCCTTCGGCGGCCATGTGCAGCGGCGTCTGGCCGTGTGCGTTCACGGCGTTGATGTCGGCGCCCAGCTCCAGCAACATTTCAAAGATCGGCTGCCTTCGCAAATTGAGGTGCAGTGGAGGATTGCCGTGATGATTGGGCCGGTTGACATCGGCGCCGCGGGCCGCCAAGAGCCGCAGCGCCTCGATCCGCCCACAGGCGGCGGCCGTGCACATCGGCGATTGGGCGCCGGGAACGTGAAACTCGGCGCCGCGATCCAGGAGCAGTTTGATCATCTCCACATCTCCGACTCCCGCGGCCGCGGTGAGCGCGGTGCGTCCCGAGCCGTCCACGCGGTTGGGATCGGCGCCGTAGTCCAAGAGTATCTCGACCTCCGCCAGCGCATTGCGGACCGCCAGCGCCGCCAGCGGCGAGACGCCTCCCACCGCGTAGTTGCCGCGAGTCTGCGGAATTCCCGCATTGGAGAACGCGGCGCCCGGCCGCGCCGCGGGGCGATACGCGTGCAAGGATCGATCGGGGTCGGCGCCGTGCTCGAGCAGCCAACGCAGATACCGCAGTCCACTGGGCGGGTACTTTTGATCGATCGCCCAGAAGACATCCGGCTCGGCCTTCGCCGCCAGCAGCTTATTCGCTTCCGGCTCGGACTTAAGCGACAACAAATCCCCACCACGGGCAAGCGGCACTCCGTCCACCTTCACTGATTGCAGTTGCGGCAACGTCGCCAGTTGTACAACTCCTGCGGGAGTGATCGCCAGATCCTGAAGGACGAGCGATTCAAGGCTCTTGCTTTTCGCGAGCGTCCTCAGACCTAGGTCGGAAACCATCACTCGCCGGAGCGTCAGCTTCTTGAGCCGCGGCAGGGTTGCGAGGTGAATCATGCCGGCGTCGGTGATCCAGGTGTGCGAAAGGTCGATCGTTTCCAGCGACTTGATGCGGGCGAGATGAGCCGCGCCGCCATCGCCGACGGAAGTGAACGAAAGCGTCAGCGTCTGCAGCGGATTCCGCGGCGAGAGGCAGGCGACGCCTTCATCCGTCAACGCAGCGCCGCTGAGCGACACCGACTCGAGGTTTCGCAGATTCCGCAGGCCGGAGGCGTGGCGGTCCGTGAACTTGGATCGATCGCCCGCCGCCGGATCGGTCAACAGTGTGATCTGTCCCCTCGGCCCGCGGACGAAGACCTGGCGTTGCGGCGGCGGATCGCCCAGCTCCAGCGATCGCAGATGCCGCAGCTCCCCCAGCAATCGGCCGTCTTCGGGAAGCGCCCGGGCGTCGTCGATCACGACCCGCGTGACGTGCTGGAAGAAGTTCTCCCCCAAAAGCGCCGCCTGCCACGCGGGCGGCGGCTGGTTCGTCGTGCGGCCGAAGAAGTTGACGTACTCAATTTCAACCTTGCTGGTCGCCTTGCTCAACTCCTGCACGACCTCGGCCCGCCGCGCCGCCTGCCGCGACTCGCGACCCACGAGGCCCAGCGCGCACCCGCATCCCAGCATGACCAGCAAGAGCGTCCGCAAGCTGACGCTCCGCCACGATCGCGCACGTCGCTCCTTCATACGGCCTCACAGTTACTTGGATCGATCCCGGCCGTTCCCCTTCTTGCGCGACTTTCCGGCGGCGCCATTTTGTTGGATTTGAATCCGCGTGACGAGGAGCAAATCGACAATGCTGAACGATTCGTCCGGCTCAAACACAATCACTGTTCGGCCGCTCGGGGAATGCGAAAGGAATTCGCGGTGCGGAACGTGAAGCTCCCGGCCCTCCGCCAGATGCAGTGTGAACGGGCGAAACGGCTGAGCCTTGTGGACGCTTTGAAGTTGTTCGATCGTCATGGCATGATAAGCGTACGCGGCGTTTCCTAGCACAGGATATGCGAATGCATTATAGCTGTCTCTCATTTTTTCGTAAATTTTCCGTGCCGCGGCGGCCGCATGGCGCCTCTATCTCTAGGAAGCGAGGTGACTGCTGATGAGCGGCAGGGACGAGGGGGTCGGGAGTCTTTTTCGGCCAACGCGGGTGCGGTATGGTTGCCGGATGGGCCGTAAAAGACTACCCACCCCCGTCAACCCCCGTGCATGCGGAAGTGCGTAA
>JAHWKS010000874.1 GCA_019347795.1 Planctomycetota bacterium
GACGCGGTAGCGGCCGGGTGGGGCGGGCTAAGCTCGAACGACAGTTATTTCTCGAGCGACGCTAAGCCTTCTCGCGCAACGCTCTGCGGGCGCGGTCGCGATAATCGGGTTCGGGTGACTTTTCGGTCCAATCACTCGTGACGCCGCTAATTCCATGACCGAAAAATCTTCCCGGCCTCTTGCGCCCGCGGCTCCTCCCTTCTGATTGGCGGCGGGTCGTTTGGCGGGTATAGTTGCGGCGCCGCACGCGGCGCGCATGCCGGCGCTCATCTTCCTCCAGGACCCAAGCTCATGGACTCTCAGAATCCCTACGCCCCGCCCACCAGCGCCGCTGCGATGCCGGCGGTGGTGGAAGCCGTCGCCGAAACGCGGCCCGCGACCCAAGGCAAACGATTTGTCAACTTGATTATCGATGGGCTCATCACCAATGTCTTGTCCACCGCCGTGGGCTTTGTCCTGGGAGTGGCGTACGGGGTGAGCAAAGCCAGCCAGGGGGAGCCGTCCACGACAGAAGACGAACAGTTTCTCAAAACGTACGCGGTCACCCAAAAACGCAAATTCCGCCATGACAGTGCTGTTCCGCTCCGTTTCCGCTCAGCAGGGAGGCTGCCTTGACGCGGCCAGGCGATGGTGAGTTAATAGGCAGCGAGAGCCGATCCTTCGCCTGTCTTCCAATGGAGCCGATCTCGTGCAAACCGGCGTCTGGATTCTGATTGCGGTCGTTGTGGCGGTCTTCATCCTGCTTCCGTTGTTGTGGGTCATCGGCATCTACAACGGCCTGGTGTCGCTGCGGAACCGCTTCAAGAATGCCTTCAGCCAGATCGACGTGCAGCTTAAGCGGCGCCACGACCTGATTCCGAACCTGGTCGAGACGGTCAAAGGCTATATGAAGCACGAGCGAGAGACGCTCGAGGCGGTGATCTCGGCTCGCAATCAGGCGGTCGCCGCGACCGAACAGGCGGCAAGGAACCCCGGCGATCCGTCGGCGATGCGCGGGCTGGGCGGCGCCGAAGGGCAGCTTAACGGCGTGTTGGGACGGCTGTTCGCCTTGGCCGAGGCGTACCCGGACCTGAAGGCCAACCAGAACATGCGGTCGCTGCAAGAGGAGTTGAGCTCGACCGAGAACAAGGTGGCGTTCGCGCGGCAGGCGTATAACGATGCGGTCACGCAGTACAACACTCGCCGCGAGACGTTCCCAACGTTGGTCGTCGCGAACTTGTTCAATTTCCAGGAGGCGCAGTGGTTCGAGGTCGAGGCGCCGAAGGAGCGCGAGGCGCCGAAGGTGTCGTTCTAGATGGCCACCGATTTCTTCAGTCGCCAGGACCGCGCTCGGCGAAACACCTCCTTGCTGGTCCTGTATTTCGCGCTGGCTGTCGTCCTGATCGTCCTCGGCGTGTATTTGGTCTTTGCCGGCGTATTCCTGTTCGCCGGCGGCCAAGGCAAGCGGTACGACCAGGCTCAGGCCGCGAGTTGGTGGAGCCCGCAGCTCTTCCTCGCGACTTCGGCCGGCACGCTGACGGTGATCGTTGCCGGCAGCCTCTACAAGACAGTCCAACTGCGACGCGGCGGCGACGCCGTGGCGCAAATCCTCGGCGGACGGCGCATCGATCCCGAAACGGGCGACTTCCATGAGCGGCGCCTGGTCAATGTCGTGGAGGAGATGGCCATTGCCTCGGGCACGCCGGTTCCGCCGGTCTATGTCCTCGATCAGGAGGCAAGCATCAACGCCTTCGCCGCCGGCTATACGCCCGGCGACGCCGTGGTGGGAGTCACGCGCGGGACGCTGGAGCGATTGAGCCGAGACGAGCTGCAAGGGGTGATTGCCCACGAGTTCAGCCATATCCTCAACGGCGACATGCGGCTGAACGTCCGGCTGATCGGCATTCTGCACGGCATCCTGGTGCTCGCAATCATCGGCTACATGCTGCTTCGGTCCACCGCCTATCGGGGCGGCAAGCGCGGCGCCGCCGGCGCCCTGCTGGTGGGCTTGGGCCTGGTGATCCTCGGCTATGCCGGCGTCTTCGTCGGGAAGCTGATCAAGAGCGCGGTGTCGCGGCAGCGCGAGTTCCTGGCCGACGCCTCGGCGGTGCAGTTTACGCGAAACCCCGCCGGCATCGCCGGAGCGCTGAGGAAGATCGGCGGCATGTCCCACGGGGCGCGAATTGAAAATCCCCATGCGGAAGAGGCCAGCCACATGTTCTTTGGCAACGCGGTCGGGGCGTGGCTGAGCCTCACGTCCACGCATCCGCCGCTGGAGGAGCGAATCCGCCGCATCGATCCGGCCTTTGACGGAACGTTCACGCCATCGCAGCCGGCGCCCGAGCCGTCGCAGGCGCAGCGTCGAGCCGCCGGCAAGCCGTCTGCAGCGCCCCTGCCTTTCCCGGTCAGACTCCCCAGCGGCTCGCGGCTGCCCCTCGATCCGGCCCAGGTCGTGGCGCTGGTGGGCGCTCCGGCGCCGGCTCACCTGGCGTATGCCGGGCGGCTGGTGGAGTCGCTCCCGGAGCGGCTGCGGTCCGCCGCCCACAGCCCCTTCAGCGCGCGGGCGGTGATCTTTGCGCTGTTGCTCGACCGCGACCAGTCGATTCGCCAAGCGCAGCTTGAGCAACTTGCCGGGCACGCCGAGGCGCCGGTTGTTGAAGAGACGCGGCGGCTGGCGCCGCTGACCGACGACCTGCCGCGGGAGGCCCGCGTGCCGCTGGTGGATATGGCCTTTCCCGCCCTGAGGGCTCTCTCCGACAGCCAATACCGCGCCTTCCAGCAGAACGTGGACCGCCTCGTGCGGGCGGATCGCAAGATTCAACTTTTCGAGTACGTGCTGCAACGGATGCTCATGCGGCATCTCGACGAGCACTTTGCCGCACGAAAGCGGAGCATCGTACAGCATCATGCGCTGCGGCCGCTCTTGCCGCACTGCGCCGCGCTGCTTTCGTCGCTGGCGCACGTGGGG
>JAHWKS010000875.1 GCA_019347795.1 Planctomycetota bacterium
TTACGGATTATCTCTTCCATTTCGTTGCGGATGCGCTCGACTTCTTTTAGTCCCGTTTGATGAACCTGCTCGGGGGCGAGGTCGAGCGTCGTGAACTTCCGCACGCGATGGCGATAGAAGTCTCGCCCGCGCGGCAGGGCGGCGGCGCCGATCGAGCCGCGCGTCGCCGGCAGGTACTCCTTCTGCATGAAGGTGAGGAAGTCGCGATACGCCGGCACGATGCTCTCGCGGATGGCGGTCTTGGCCGCATCGGTCAGCCGCTCGCGCTCTCCGCCGTTTACCCGATCGGGAAATTCGCCGAACGGGGCGAACAGCAGGCTTTGCTCGGGATTTTCAACGACGTGCGGCTCGATCGTATCCTGATAGCCCTCCAGCACCACGCCGGGGAGCACCAGGCCGTCCCGAATCCCGCGTCGCATCAGCTCGATGTGCTCCGCCGTGTAGCGCCGGAAGGCGTTCAGCCGGGCGATGTAGTTCTCGTAGTCCCGCGCCGTCTCCAGCGGGACGTTCTTGGGCAGCTCGGCGAAGTCGATGTGGAATCCCCAGCGATTGGTGATCGGCGTGAGGTGCGTCTGGAAGTCGTACTCCGCAAGCTCGTCGCGCAGGAGCCGCTCGAAGATGTCGTAGCTGATGCGGTCCGGCTGCGATAAGTCGTCCCGCTCAATCGCCGCCAACCGGTCCAGAAACTCCTGCTTCGCATCGCGGCGACGCTGGTGCGCCTCGATCGTCGCCTCCGGCAGTTCGTCGTTGGCGCGATGATCGCCGACGTGGGTGGCCCACAGCGGATCTTCCTCCAGGTCGAACTCCCAGGCGTCATCGAAAAGCTGGTGCAGCTCCGCGGCTTCATCCGCCGAAGCCGCGGGGATGGAGGTCGGCGCGATGGACAACACGGCGAAGAGGACGAGCAGGCATCGCATGGAAAGGGTCCCGAAGTTGAGGCGATAGCAGGTTACCGAATAGGTTGAAAGTGAAGCTCCGCCGGGGCAAGCCCGGCGGCATCGGTTCGGCCCTTGTCAGCCGGGCGCCTGCGACGCCCGTCCCGCGAAGAACGTGGCGTAGATCGCTTCGGCGGAGTAGCCTTGCTGCCCCATCCGAAAGGCGCTGATCGCGGCGGTATTGAAGTATACGACCGAACCGTACACGGCCAGGATCAGCGCCGTGGGCAGACAGATCATGATCGGCAGCGAAACCAGCCCCAGAAACAACGCGACAATGCCGAGCGTTCGACCTTTGTACGCGACGTTCCGAACGCCGGCCGTCAGGTGGACGACGCCGGGAATCACTCCGGCCAGTCCCATCACGAGGTAAATCACAAGCATCATCCAGGCCGCAGTCGCCGCGTCGGGGGCGCCTTCCTCTTGCATCTGCGGGTCGGCCGCCATCATCGCGGCCATCATGCTGGGGAAGACGAAGGCCATGATGGTGAAGAGCGCCCCGAAGGCGACTTCAAAAAATCCTTGCACCATCATCAGGACCGCCACCACGCGGATGTGCCCGGCCAGCCCCGGCGCCTGAGGCGGCGGCAGCGGTCCCGGCTCCTTCCGCCCGGTCGGCGCCGCCGCCGTCGGCGATTCGTATGGGTTGGTCATCTCTGAAACTTCACCTCCCCGCCCACAATCGTGTGCGTCGCTCGGCCTTTCATCCGCCAGCCGATGAAGGGCGTGTTGGCGCTTTGGGAGCGGAAGTCGTGGGGGCTGACCGTCCATTCGAGGTTCGGGTCGATAATCGTTATGTCGCCCGGCGCGCCGATCGCCAGCGTCCCGGCTTCCAGTCCGAGGATGCGGGCCGGGTGGATCGTCATCTTGGCCAGCGCGGTCGGCCAGTCGAGATGGCCCGGCTCGATGAGGTGGGTGATCACCAGCGGCAACATCGTCTCCAGCCCGATCATGCCGAAGGGCGCCTGGTCCAGCTCCTGCATCTTCTTCTCGCGAGCCCGCGGTGCGTGGCCGCTGGCGATAACGTCGAGCGTGCCGTCTTTCAGACCCGCGATGCAGGCGTCCACGTGCTCCTGAGAGCGGAGCGGCGGGTTCACTTTGAAGTTCGCGTCGAAGGTGCGGAGCGATTCGTCGGTGAGCGTGAAGTGCGGCGGACAGACCGCGGCCGTGACGTGCTTGCCGCGCGACTTCGCCCGGCGGATCAACTCCACGCTGGCCGAGCTGGAGATGCTCATCAGGTGCAGTCGGCCGCCGGTGATGTCGGCCAGCCGCAGGTCGCGGGCAGTCATCACGTCTTCCGCGTCGGCCGAGAGTCCCGTTAAGCCGAGGACCAACGAAACCAGTCCCTCATGCATCACGCCGCCGTGCGAGAGATCCACCGTCTCGGGCCGATTGAGAATCGGCTTATCGAACATCAGGCAATACTGCAGCGCCCGCCGCAACAGCTCAGGATTGGCGATGGATCGCTCCGCATCGGTGAACGCCACGGCCCCCGCTTCCACAAGCGAGCCGATCTCCGCGAGCTGCTCCCCCTCGCGCCCCTTGCTGACGCAGGCGATGACGTGCACGCGGCAGTGATTCGCCCGGGCCGCCTTCTGATGCACGAACTCCACGCCGGCGGCGGTGTCGATCGGCGGCTCGGTGTTCGGTAAGCACGCGATTGAGGTGAAGCCCCCCGCGACCGCCGCCGCGGCGCCCGTCTCGATCGTCTCATCCTCCTCGCGTCCCGGCTCGCGCAGGTGGACGTGCATGTCGATCAAGCCGGGCGCGACGATCTTCCCCGCCGCATCGATCACCTCTTCTCCGCCGGTGGGCTGTGCATCATAAGCGGCAATCCGCCCGTCCTCGACCAACACGTTGGTGGTTCGATCGAGACCCTGGCTGGGATCAATCACCCGGCCGCCGGCGACAAGCAGACGAGGCATCGAAGACTCTCGGACAAACAGAAGCGAATTCGCAACGCAATCGTATCGGCCGCCGCGATCGACTGCAACGACGGGCAAATG
>JAHWKS010000876.1 GCA_019347795.1 Planctomycetota bacterium
CGGGTCGACTGGGCCAAGCGCATCCGCAGTAAGCGGACCGGCGAGGCGTTCGGCAAGTTCAAGGACGACTCCAGACTCTATGACATCGCGATTGAGCAGCACCGAATCCCCGAAGGACCGGCCATCGAGCGGGCGGTCGAGGAGCTGATCGCCGAAAACTTCGAATCGGAGTTTTTCCGATCAGCCGAGATTGTGAAGCAGGAAGAAGAACGGCTGCGGCAACGGATTCTTCGCGAGCCGCCGGTGATCCTCGAGGCGCCGCTTCAGGCAGCCGATCGACGTCAGCAGGAGGCAACGCGGAATGATCCGTTTACCTAAAGAGCGATCCGGACAGTTCCCGCTTGGCTCTGTGCGCGAGCCAGATTCGCCGCCTTCTTCAGCGACAGCCTGCCGTGAGCGGCGACTTCATCCAAGATGCGGCGGAAACCCTCTCGTTCGCTGGCCCGGACGCCGAAGCGGAGGAGATACTCCATGTCGAGGCGATGCTCGGCCTCGATGCGCTGAAGTCGGTCCGCGATGCCGGCTACGGCGGCCTCCTCAGCTGCGACCGACGTTTCCGCCGCTTCCATCTCCTGCAAGCGCAGCCTCGCGTCACCCTGGCGTACGGCCACGCCGACTTCCGAGGACGGCGGCTGCTCCGCGAGCCACTCGGGAGCATAGCTGTCGTACGGATTGCGGAATGACAAGTGCTCCATGCCCGAAGAATGCCACAGGACGCCAACATTTGCACTTGCGCAAGTTCGCGGTCGATGGCATAGATCTCTACCCGAGAGACGACGGCAAAAGCGGCGTTTTGCCGCGCGATTCCTGGGGGGGAGGGCCACTTAGCCTCCGCACCGCGGTCAGCCGATTGGCGGCGTTTCGATCGGGACGGGATTGGCTCTTCGCTGTGCATGACCGTAATCGGTGCGGAGCGCGAACCCGCTCGCCATGCAGGAGGTCGCAACGCCCAGCGCCGCCGAATAAGTCAGCCCGAGAAAGGGGTTCGCGGGGTCGCCAGGGTGGAACCCTGGCTGGTGCTGGTGGCAAGCGCGGCGTGGACCGAACGACCATGGCAGGCCAGAGCGAGCGTGAGGAACGAACGCTCGATCGCCCAACCCTACGCAGCAGCACCAGCCAGGGTTTGCGGAGAGCAGCGGAGCAAACCCTGGCGACCCCTAAGTGGCCGGAGGGGAAACACTTACAACAAACACAAACAAGCCGCCGGGGCGGACCGGGACGGACCGTTCTCGGACCTGTTCGTGGAGGGGGTCGTGCGAAGGTGGCGTCGTGAATGTCTCGGTCGCCAGATTATGAAGATATTTCTAGAAGAGCCGCCAAGATCGACCCTGGTGAGCAGCACCAACGAAGGACCGAGAGGACCAAAGTAGGCTACGTGCATCGGTCGAGACATCGTCGAGCGAGTTTCGCATTGACCGCAAATCGAGATTTTCGACAGAATGTAAACGGTAGCGATTTTTTGAGCGACCGGCCAGCGAGCCGGGTGCCCCGTTTCCGATCGGTCCCGCAATGGGGGAGGCGAAAGCATGGGAGGCTACAAAGATTGGTTCCAAGCCGTAGCGGATGTAGCAGTCCAGCAGGTTCGGGAGCGTGATCGACCAAAGAACGAACGGCTGAAGACGATGAAGTCGCTCAAAGAGCAGTGCCGCAATCTGGCATCCGGCGCACTGCGGGACATGCTGAACGACTTCCGCATCGCCTTTTCGTGCGACTCGGAGCGGGTGGTCGCGACGGATTCCGACGATGTGTCCACGATCGCGGTGTTGTTTCGTCTTGCGAACGAAACCGTCGAGCGGGTGAGCGTCAGTGTGTGCCCCGATTATCGGCGCCCAGACCCAAGCTTGCGCGTCGACGTGGCCGGCGTTGGAAGAAAGATCGCCCACATGCTGTCAGCCACGGATGAGACCACCCTCACAGAATTCGCGTTTCACGCACTGGAGGCGATTGCGGTGGATCTGGCCGCCAGGATCGAGTTGTCCAAGCGGTCCCTTGGCTACGAGTTCCCTGGGGAGACGAGCCAGTTTCCATGACCCCCTGGCGCGCTGAAGGTTCCTCCTCGCCAACCGACGCCCGCTCCGCTGAAGTCGCTGAAGAAACGTTGCCGTGACAGCGCATCACGATCTGCCTGAGAGATATGGTAGATGTAGATAGAATGCCCGGCGGAGTCGAAAGGTTCGAATTGCTGAAAGTATGCGTAGTTGCTTAACGTCTTCGGGACTCGCTTGCCTCGGTCGTAAACGGGGTATGGGTAGCCTTGAAGGAAATTGACGCTGACGACGTACCAGCCGGGCTGCAATTCCTGCGGAAGATCGGGACCGTCGGGAGGCAATGGGCAATTGATGTTCACCAAGGATGGATCGAGAGGACCGTAGTATGCAACGTGCAGCGGTCGAGCTTCGGGATGACGCTGGATCCACCGCTTGAGGTAAAACAAATCCTGGCCCCAGTCGATATTGCTGTTGCTCAAGTGGCGCATGCCGCCGCGCGGGCCGCCGGCCAATTCGTTGAAATAGGATAGACTGTGCGGATAAACCTGCAGGCTGCTCGCAACGAACCAGGTCAACGCTAAGCATACCCCAATCCGCAGGACGCGATCCCGCCGTCCAAGCGCCTTGGCTGCTTTGCTCATCCAGACGAATCCAAGCGGCAACACGGGCAGTACATAGCGCACATGGTTCGTGAATGGCTGCGAGCTAGCCAGAGCCAACAGGCTCGCGATGGGCAACAGCAACATAAACTCATCTCGCCACGATGCGCGGTAGTCCGATATGAACGCGCTGGCCAGAAGCGCCATTCCCGCAAGCGCCCATGCCCCCAGAGGGACCTTAATCAGAAGGCCGTAGAGGTAGTACCACGGCCATCCTCCCTCGCGAAACTCGCCCCGGAGGTAGGAAGGTCGTGAGGGAGTTTCCATGTCGCGCTTTTGAAGGTCGATTCCAA
>JAHWKS010000877.1 GCA_019347795.1 Planctomycetota bacterium
TCCGATCTATCCTGGCCGTGTTGCCGGCTCCTTGTTCCGCGGAAAGCGGTGGCGACGGGCGATCGTGCGCGGGATGATGACCCGAAACCGCCCATAGGACGACCCGCCAATCATGCTCGTCATTTTCCACGGCGGGCAACAGCCAGGAACGCAGTTCATAGCGGGCATCGAGATCGAGCATCATCAAAGTCATCCATTCGTGTCGTAAACCCTGTTTGCGCCCGCGCCGCTCGGGCGTTTTTTGCAATAGGCCTTGAAAGTGGTCGTTCGCCTTGCCCAAGTCATGAACGGCGGCGGCTAAGAGCAAAATGCGTCGAAACCTCGCCATTTGTTGCTCATCCGCCAGAAGGCCTAGGGCTTGAAGTTGCTCGTCGGCCGTGCAGTCGAATACGCGCAGCGCCGCGTGATAGACGTCCTGCAAATGGCCTGGCAAGAACAGCGAGGACGGCGCCTTCGCCGACTCTGGCAAGTTGCTCGGGCGGCTCTTGGCGTACAACCTGGGAAAACTCATGACTGCGCCTCCCTGACTTGAAAGGGCGTAAACACGCCGCAGCCCATGTGGCGGCGGCCGCCGGCGCCTTGTTCTTGGAGGCTGAGGGATTCTTCGGCGGTGAGGCCTTCGAGGAAGACTTCATGGCCGACCACTTCTTTGTCTTTGATTCGTAGGGTGCGGCGGCGGCCGAGTGTGATCTTGGCATCTTGGGGAATCTTGAGAGCGTCCAGTTGGCGGCGGAGGGCTTCTTCGAAGGGCGCCGCGTCCAGGAAGCCTTTGATCGTCACCAGGCGACTGCGGAGCGCCGTCGCGGGCTGCAGCGCGTGGACTTGAGGGACGCCGATGCGGAGCATGGTACCGGCCATGCTGAGCTGCTTGCCCGCGAGCGGCAGCAGCGCGGGGATTTGGTCGGCGTGGGTGCGGAGGGTCAGACGACTCCACGGTTGGAGCGACAGGAGGCGATCCCCGAACTGACGGCCGGCAATGGGATGGACCGCGAGGCCTTTCTCGCGATGCACGTCGGGCAACAGTCGCGAGATCGCGCCGTGCAACGCATAGCCGTGATCGGCGGGAACCGGCGCTGCGCCTGCCAAAGGAAAGCCAAGATCGATGATGTGACTCATTGGGTTTTGCTCCGAGGATATTTTTTTGCCGGCGTCGCGGCTGGTCTGTCCGTCCTATAGCGATCCAGTAACGACTCCAACTCCTGGCGAACTTCGGCCCGCAGCTCCGGCGGGGCCAAGACTTCGGCATCCGAGCCGAAGCCCAAAACCCAACTCTTGACTTCCACCGTGCTGGTGAGGCGGAACTCGGCCAGCAACGAGCCATCTCTTTGGAGCGTGAGTTGTTGGCTGGCGTGCCAACGCTTTTCGCGGACGTAACGAGCGGCTTCGGGTGAGAAGCGGATCTTGACGACGGTCGGATGTTCCTTCCCGTCCCAGACGGCAAAGGAGTTGGCAAAGTGATCGGCTAGATCAAAACTGACGTCGCGGCGGAAAAGGGGGCCTTCCACCACGGCATTGGCAATGCGGTCCAACTTCCAGTGACGAACGGCCTCGTGCGTAGGCGAATAGCCGATGAGGTAGAGCGAGTGATTGTGGAACGCCAAACCGTATGGGTGAACGTGATATGAAACTGGTTCCGTAGCGCGCGCCGATTGATACGTGATGTAAGTGGCGCGGCGATCCTCGACGGCAATCCACAGCGCATCAACAATGTCTCGTTTGGCCGCGTAATCGCTGGAACCGACGGACGTACAATAAAAGCGGCTCGCCATTCGGTCGAGGTAGGCGACTACATCGTCCGTGAACGCGGCCTGAATCTTGTCGAACGCGCGATTTGCAGCCAGCCAAAATGGCGTGCCGGCCAGCGGCTCAAGGCAGCGGCGGGCAAGAACCAGGGCAATCGCTTCATCAAAGGTGAAGTGCTTATGCGTTTCGCTCCAGTCGGCGGCGACTCGCCAGCGCTTACGGTTATAGTCGCCAGCCTCTTCGGCAAGCGGAAATCCCAAATCACGAAACAACTTCAGATCACGCCGGATTGTCTTTTCATCGACGCCAGCGTGCTCCGACATTTCCTTGAGGGTTACGCCGAAGCGACGCATGGACAGCATTTTCAAAAGCTGCCATTGGCGAAACAGCTGCGAATGCATTCCGCAGTCCCTGCCAAAGTGGGACGAACGCCAGCCGTGGCAAGTAATCAATCAGTTCCGTTCGCGGCGACATTCTGCTTAGGTCGCCGAGGTCAGGTTTATTGGTCCCGCATGGTACCTTGCACCTGGGACAGGCTATGTCCCACCGAACGTGCGTTCATTACGCCTTCGGGTTCAAGAATGTGGAGCAGTGAAGAGAAGCGCGCGCCGGGGGAGTCATGCTACTTCAAGGGGGTAGCTAGTAGCAACCACTGACTACCGGTAATCGTGACCTTTAAGTGGACCTGCGGTTATTCCACTCTCTTCCGCCGGCCCCTCATGCCCTCGTGAGCGAGGACCCCAAGGGCTACTCGTACTCGATCCCCCAGGACTTCCACCGTGCCAGTTCCCAATCGAAACAGTGCTTTCGCCCACCATTGGCCAGCGGAAAGCCTGCTTTGGCCGCTGCGTAAAGATTCCTGGCGGCGGTGACGCTGATCTCGTCGGCCGGGTTCTTCCGTGGAAACCCTCCTTTGTGCTGCAATTCGCTCCGACGATAGCCTTTCCGGCGTAGGACACCGGGAATCTCCTCCCACGCAATGCCGCGCTGGCGGCACTCGACCACGAAGTAGCCACCGGAGCGCTGGCGAGGGTTGGGGACGTAGCGGGATTCGTGCTTCTCCCCGACCTTCTTCCAGCCGATAGGGGGTCTGCCGTTGTAGGGCAGGCCGCAGCGCCGCTTCCAGTCGAGCGCGTTGCGGGTGTTTTCCTGGATGATTTCCCGGGTCCACTCGTCCACGCTGGCCAGTAGGTGAA
>JAHWKS010000878.1 GCA_019347795.1 Planctomycetota bacterium
CGTTCCGCCTCGTGTCCTCGCTGCTTCACGCGTCTCCCAATGTCGGTGTCCGCTTGAGCCACGCCGCCCGGCAAATGCCCGATGCGGTCGCGGTGGTGACGCCGGGGAAGCGGGAAGACGGCAAGCGGCGGTATTCGCAATGGTCGTTTCGCGAACTGGACGAGGACAGCAGCCACGTCGCCGCCGGACTGCTGGCGATGGGCGTCGAGCGCGGCTCGCGGATCGTGTTACTCGTGCGGCCGAGCTTCGACTTTATCTCGCTGACGTTCGCGCTCTTCAAGGCGGGCGCGGTCACGGTGCTGATCGACCCGGGCATGGGCCGCAAGAGCTTGCTGCAGTGCCTGGAGGACGTGGCGCCGGAGGGATTCATCGCCATCCCGCAGGCTCAGGCGATTCGCACGTTCATGCAACGGCGGTTCCCCAAAGCGCGACTGAACGTGACGGTGGGGCCGCGGTGGTTCTGGGGCGGGCCGACGCTCGAGGAGCTGCGGAAGGCGCCGCCGCGCGAGTTTACACCGGCCGACGTGAGGGAGGATGATCCCGCGGCGATTATCTTCACGACCGGAAGCACGGGCCCGCCCAAAGGGGTGTTGTACCGGCACGGCAATTTCGCGCGCCAGGTGGACGAGCTGCGCGAATTCTATCAGGTGCAGCCGGGCGAGGTCGATCTGCCGGGATTCCCGCTGTTCGCTCTGTTCAACTGCGCGATGGGCGTGACGACCGTCGTGCCCGACATGGACCCGACCCGGCCCGCGCGGGCCGACCCGAGAAACATCGTCGAGGCGATTCACGATTGGAGCGTGACGCAGGCTTTCGGCTCGCCGGCGCTATGGAACGTCGTCGGACGGTATTGCGAAGAGAACCGCGTGAAGCTGCCGACGCTGCGGCGGGTGCTTTCGGCCGGGGCGCCCGTTCCCCCGCACGTCTTGCGACGGATGAAAGAGGCGATTCATCCGGACGGGGACGTACACACGCCGTACGGCGCCACCGAGTCGTTGCCGGTCGCGTCTATCTCCGCCACCGAGGTGCTTGGTGAAACGGCAGCGAAATCGGCTGAAGGCGCCGGAACCTGCGTCGGCCGGCGGTTCCCCGGAATCGAGTGGAAGGTGATCCGCATCTCCGATGAGCCGCTGGAAACGATCGAGCAAGTTGAGGAGCTGCCGCGCGGGGAGATCGGCGAGATCATTGTTCGCGGTCCGGTCGTCACCCGCGAGTACGTCACCCGCCGGGAAGCGAATCGGGAGCACAAGATACGCGACGGCGAGAGCGTCTGGCACCGCATCGGCGACGTGGGCTACTTCGACGAGCAGGATCGCTTCTGGTTCTGCGGCCGCAAGGCGCACCGCGTCATTACCGCCGAGGGCGTGATGTTCACCATCCCCTGCGAGGCGATTTTCAACCAGCACCCGAAGGTGTATCGCAGTGCACTGGTGGGAGTTGGCCCGCGAGGACGCCAGCGGCCGGTGATCGTGGCCGAGCCGTGGCCCGAGCATCGCCCGCGATCCCGGGAGGCCCGAGAGTCGCTGATCCGAGAGCTATCCGAGCGCGGCCGGCAATACGAGCACACACGCGCCATCGGCGACATCCTGCTGCACCCGTCGCTGCCGGTGGACATCCGCCATAACGCCAAGATTTTCCGAGAACAACTCCCGGGTTGGGCCGCAGCGCGAATCAGGTAATTATCTATGGCCGCGCAAGAACACAACGACGCCGACTCACCCGGCCGAACACGCACATGGTGGCATCCGATGTTGGTGGCCACGCTGCAGTGGGCGCTTCAGGATTCCTACGAGGTGCGGGACGAGGTGAGCGTCGGCCGCATGCCCTTGCGGATCGACATACTGATTCTGCGGCGTCTCGGCGAGTTGCCGGAGATCGCAAAGCAGGAGCTGGGGCCGCTTGTGCAGATCCTGAACGAATACACGGCGGTCGAATTCAAGAGTCCGTCCGACGCCATTGAAATCGGCGACCTCGACCAGCTTCTCGGCTGCGTTCATCTGTTCCGCAGTCAGCAGCGCCCTCCGCTGGAGCGCGGAAAGCTGTCGCTGGCGATCCTGGCGCCCGCAATCAGCAGCGCGTTGCGTGACGATGTTGAACGGTTGGGGCTGACAATCTCCGAACGGCATGGCGGCGTCTGGGAGATCACCGGCGGGCTGTTCCCGCTCTGGGTAATCGAAACGGATCGGCTGGCGGAGCACGCCGAATCGGTGCTGGCCTTCTTCAGCCGCAACTTTTTGCGCGACGCCAAGCCTATAATTGAGCGCTGGTGCGCAACGGGACATGCGGAAATCGTGGATTTCATCGTCCAACAAATTGAGCAATTCAAGCGTCGAGGAGAGTCGTTCACCATGCAACACAAAGATGCACAAGTAATGGAGCGGACTTGGGAGGAATTTCAAGCCGCGGCAATCGCCGCCGCGTCACCAGAGAAACGCTTGGAAGGGCTCTCGCCGGAGAAACGCTTAGAAGGGCTCTCGCCGGAGAAACGCTTAGAAGGGCTCTCGCCGGAGGACGTGCTTAAGGGGTTGTCCGAGGCTGATCGGAAACGACTCCGAGAGCTTTTGGAGCAACAATCGTTCGAAGATAATTCCAATGGCGGTGACGCGGCGAAGTAGTCGTCTCCGCCTTTTTGGCATGTTCGGCTTCCTGAACATCGACAAGCCGCAGGGGCTCACGTCGCGGGATGTGGTGAATCGCGTGCAGCGGATCGTGCGGCCGGCGAAGACGGGGCACGCGGGCACGCTCGATCCGCTGGCGACCGGCGTCTGGGTGGTCGCCGTCGGACCAGCTACCCGGCTGATCGCTTGCGTGCAGCAGGCGCCGAAGCACTACCGCGGCGCGGTTCTCCTCGGCCGGCGCAGCGACACGGCAGACCTCGAGGGCGCCGTCGCGGAACTGCCCGACGCTCCCCAGCCGTCGCGGAGAGAGCTCGTCGCGA
>JAHWKS010000069.1 GCA_019347795.1 Planctomycetota bacterium
ATGACGTGGCAGGTATGGCCGAAAAAGACTCCCGACCCCCCAGACGTCTCAAATTGTGTTCGCCAGCGGCCGCTCCCGGCGACTCATGCTCTCCAGCAGCATGTGATAATGATAGTGCATCGCGCACTTGATGGCGTAGGCAAAGAGATACTGCGGATCGCGGCGGCGCCGCCAAAACTCCTGCATCCGCCGCCGATACACCTCGCGCAGCTCCGGTTCCTGGACGCCGCTGAGCAGGCGCCGGAGAATCACTCCGGCCTTGAGGCGGTCGCCGAATCTCGCTTTGAGCCGCGCCCACGGCCGGCGCCGCCAATACTCCCGCTGTGCGGCGCCGGGATGGAAGTCGGGGTCGAGAAACAAGCTGTCCATGCGATCGAAGTACGCCTTCGGCTCATACAGCTCCTGCATCACCTGGATGTAGCCGTCGCGCAGTTGCTCCCGCGTCATGCGGAGCGGGATTACATTCGTGCCGAAGGCGGGCTGGTCGTCCAGGTCCAGGCGTCCTTCCGCCGCCAGCCGGGCGTGGAGCGGCGTCTTGGGGATGGCGCTCAACATGCCGACCATCGCGTGAACGATGCGGGCCTGGCGGAGGAAGGTGGCCTGCGCGTCGAAGATGCTCGCGTCGTCGTTGTCGAAGCCGACGATCATCCCGCACCAGACTTCCAGCCCCAGCCGCTGGATCTTGTGCAATTTGTCGAGCATCGTGCCCCCCTTCGCGCGGACGTTCTGCAGTTTCTTCGTCTCGCGCAGCGACTCCTCATTCGGGCTCTCGATGCCGATGAATACGCACTGGATATTCGCCTCGACCATCAACCCGATCAACTCGTCGTCCTCGGCGAGATCGAGCGAGGCCTCGGTGAAGAACATCATCGGATAGCCGTTCCGCCGCTGCCAGGCCGCCAGGTCGCGCAGCACCACCTTGATCCCTTGCTTGTTGCCGATCAGGTTGTCGTCCACGATGAAGGCCAAACTCAGCCCCGCACGCCGCAGCGCCTCGACCTCCTGAATGATCTGCGCGGATTTTTTCAGCCGCGGCCGGCGGCCGAAGGTGACGATGATGTCGCAGAACTCGCACTGGAACGGGCAGCCGCGCGAGAACTGCACGCTGCCGAACATGTAATCCTTGGTCCGCAACCGGTCGAAGCGGGGACAGGGGACCTTCGTCATGTCGCTGCGATCGCGCTGTTCGTAACGATGCTCATGACAGCCGCTCCGCCAGTCCTCCAGGAACTGCGGCCAGGTTTCCTCGGCCTCGCCGATGAAGATCACGTCGGCCAGATCGCCGAAGTATTCCTCCTCAACCGTAACCCACGGACCGCCCACGACGGTAAAGGCGCCGCGATCCTTGAGCTCTTGCAGAATCTCACGCATCCGGAACCGCTGGACGCTCATTCCCGTCACGCCCACGATGTCGGCCCGGGCGATGCGGTCGAAGTCGAGCGGCTCGACGTTCTCATCCAGGAGCGTGATCCGGTGGTCCTCCGGCGTGAGCGCCGCCAGGAGCGGCAGGCAGGCCACCGGCAACGTCGCCTTCTTGCCGAAGAAGGGCAACGCGTACTCGAGTCCCCAATAGGAGGCGTCGAACCGCGGGTTGATGATCACAATCTCGGCCATCGATTCGGTCCTTTCCAAGAGGGCGGCCGATGCCAAAGGAGAAAACGTCTCCACGCGGAGTGCATTTTGCCCGTGCAATCGGACGACATTATATAGGCGATTCGCCGGCGTCGCCCAACTTTTCTGCAAAAGCGGCAAAACCGCACGAAGCGGACCTTTCCTCCAGCGCATTTTCGGAAGATTTGTGACGACGATCACGCGCCGCATCGAAAACAGTTTCCCCAGCGATTATTCTGGAAACGGTTCCCCGTCTCGCCCCCTTACATCAGCAGGCCGCCCCGCGCGCCGCCTGCGCGGCGTTATGTTCCGAGCGAAGCAGCGGCTCGACAAATACCGCATCGAACGCAAGATCGCCGAGGGCGGGTTCGCGGCGGTCTATCAGGCGTTCGACACGATCGAAGGCGTCCGGGTCGCTCTCAAGATTCCTCACCCGCACCTGGTAAGCCCGTCCGTCTTGAGCCTTTTCCGCCGGGAAGTGCGGCTGGCCGCCACGCTGGACCATCCCAACATTCTGCCGCTGAAAAACGCCTCGTTCATCGGCGAGCATCTGGTGATCGTGTTCGCTTTGGGGGAGGAAACGCTCGCTGACCGGCTGCGGCGACGGCTCTCGCTGACGACCGCCCTGGACTATGCCGAGCAAATGCTGGAAGCGGCCGCATACGCCCACGACCGGCGGATCATCCATTGCGACATCAAGCCCGAGAACCTGCTTCTCTTTCCCGGAAATCGCCTGCGGCTGACCGACTTCGGCATCGCCCGCGTGGCGCTGCGGACGATTCGCGCTTCAGGGTCGGGGACGGTCGGTTACATCGCTCCCGAGCAGGCGGTCGGGAGGCCGTCGCTCCGCTCGGACGTTTTTTCCATCGGGCTGATCATTTACCGGATGCTGTCCGGCACGTTGCCGGAGTGGCCGTACCGCTGGCCCCCGGAGGGGATTGAGCGAATCCGGCGAAAATTGCACCCCGACATGATCAAATGGCTGCGGAAGGCGATGGAGCCGAACCCCCGGAAGCGATTCGACGACGCCCGGCAGATGCTGAACGCCTACAAACGCCTCAAGCCCCGGGTGCGGCGATACGCCACCGCCCGCCGCAGCGCTTCGGCAGGGACCACCCGGCGGACCTGACTTGTCAACGTCCCGTGGACAATCCCCGTTCTCGGCTCTAATTTGTCGGCATGGAGGAAGCCCGGTTTTACCTCGACGCGCTCATGGAGGGCGTCGAATTACACCCCTTGATCGGGGGGCAGGCGGCGGTTTATTCGACCCGCTGTCCCGGAAAAACGGCGGCCAATGAAGATGCCGCGGTCATCGTCCCCATCAATGAACACGCCGCCGTGCTGGCGGTGGCCGACGGCATGGGAGGCGGTCCGAGTGGTGAGCAGGCCTCTGCACTGGCGCTGGCCACCCTCGCGGAGTCGTTAAACAACGGCGCCCTCGAAGGAGAAACGCTGCCGACGGCGATCCTCAAGGGCATCGACGCCGCCAACCGCAAAATTCAGGAGACGCACCCCAACGCCGCCACAACGCTGGTCGTGGTCGAGATTCAGCAGGGGGAAATCCGGCCCTATCACGTGGGCGACTCGATGATCCTGGCCTTCAGCTCTCGCGGCCGGCTCAAGCTGCAAACGGTGATGCACTCGCCGGTGGGTTACGCCCTGGAGGCAGGCATCTTGAACGAGGTCGAGGCGATGCACCATCAGCACCGCCATGTGGTGTCGAACGTGGTCGGATGTCCGGAGATGCGCGTTGAAATCGGCTCGCCGCTGCGCCTCCGTCCGCACGACACGGTTGTGCTGGCGAGCGACGGGCTCTTCGACAACCTTCACGTCGAGGAAGTGGTCAACCGGCTGCGGCGAGTCAACCTGGCGAAGTGCCTCCAGCAGGTCGCCGGCGACGCCGTGCGGCGAATGACCCATCACGAGGCGCCGGCGCCGTGCAAGCCCGACGACCTGACGATCGTAGCGTTTCGCCCCACAAAACGGTGACGAGACGCGTGCGGTCAGGCGAATTTCGTCTGGCCCGGCATCGCGACCACAGGCTTCGGGGCGTCGCCCCACTGGTACTTGTCCGGGCCGAGCTTCACATCGGACTTCATCGCCTGCTCCCAGGTGATCGTCTGGCCGGTGTAGCAGGCCTCGCGGCCGATGATCGCCATCAGCGTGCTGTAGGACATGTAGCGGCCGTTGTTGATCGGCTTGCCCGCCCGGATGCCGGCGAAGAGCTCCTGGTGCTCGATGTCGTACATGCTCGGGTTCTTGCGTTTCTGCTCGGTCGGGTACTTCCAGGCGTTTGGGCCTTCGATCTCGTGGGCCAGAACGCGGGCCCGCCCCTTCGTGCCGAGGATGTAATCCTCCACGTCATTCGTGCAACTGGCCATCTGCCGGGTGTAGGCGAAGCTCTTCACGCCGCCGGCCCATTCATAGCAGACGGCGAAGTGGTCGTAGATGTGGCCGTAGAGGTCGCTGTCGCGCACCTGTCGGCCGCCCAGGCCGAAGCATCGCACGGGGGGCTCGTCGTTCATCAGCCAGAGCGATTTGTCGAGGCTGTGGATGAACTGCTCGACGATATGATCGCCAGAGAGCCACGTGAAGTAGAGCCAGTTGCGGATCTGGTACTCCATCTCGCTCCACTCGGGATTCGTCCCGCGATGCCAGAGCGTGCCGGTGAGGTAGTTCTCCTGCGCGGCGACGATGTCGCCGATGGCCCCGCTCTTGATGCGGTCCATCGTTTCCCGCACGCCGTAGTCGTACCGCCAGCAGAGGCCGGACACCAGGCTCAGGCCCTTCTTGCGGGCTTCTTCCGTGGTGGCCAGGCAGCTTCGCACGCCGGGGGCGTCCACCGCCACGGGCTTCTCGCAGAAGATGTGCTTGTCGGCCTTCACCGCCGCCGCCAGGTGATCGGGGCGGAAGTGCGGCGGCGTGCAGAGGAGCACCACATCGACATCGCTCTCCATTACCTGCTTATAGCCGTCGAAGCCGGTGAAGCACTGCTCGTCGGTCACCGCGTACTTGTCGCCCAGCGCGCGGGAAAGGATGCTCTTGGCCGAAGCGACCTTATCGGGAAAGATGTCGCACAGCACGGTGAGTTTCGCATTGGAATCGGCGTTGATTGCATTCCGGGCAGCGCTGTTGCCGCGGCCGCCGCAGCCGATGAGGGCCACCTTGAGCGTGTCGTCCCCCGCCGCGTGAACCATGCCCTGCGACGCCAGGGCCGCGGCCAGCGATCCGCCGGCCACGACCGCCGTGGAGGTCTTTAAGAAGTCACGGCGAGAATCGCGAGGTTCATCAGCAGCGGAAATGCGGCGAGGCTCAGACATGTCAACTCCGGAAAAAGGCGGGGAAAAATCACGATAGGCGGGATTCACACGCGGACGGGACAAACCCGGCGGCGGGAACATCATGATACTTCACCCGCGCCGCCCGGTGCAACGGCGAGGCCCAAGCCCGCTCCCCGCGGCGATAAGATTGGCGCCACCGCCGGGGTCGAATAAACTGCGAAACGTCGCCGTCCCCTCGGAGGTCCCTCATGCGCGCCCTGCATCTCGTTCTACTCACCGTCACGCTTGCGATTTCGCGCGAGCCCGCCTCGGCACAAGACGAAACCTGGCCCACGGAGAAGTGGGAACGCGCCGAACCATCCGACGTAAGACTCAACGCCGAAAAACTTCATCAGGCCCGCGACTACGCCCTCACCGGCGGCGGGTCGGGAATCATCACGCGTGGCGGCAAGCTCGTGCTCACCTGGGGTGACCAGGAGCAGACTTACGACCTCAAGTCCACCACCAAGTCGATCGGCGTCACCGCGATGGGGCTGGCCATCGCCGATGGGCTGGTGAAGCTCGAGGACAAGGCGATCGAGCACCATCCCACGTTCGGCGTCCCGCCGCAGGAAAACGCCGAGACCGGCTGGCTCGACAAGATCACGCTCCTCCACCTGGCGACGCAGACCGCCGGCTTTGAAAAGCCGGGCGGATATGAAAAGCTCGTCTTCGAGCCGGGCACGCACTGGCTCTACAGCGACGGCGGGCCGAACTGGCTGGCCGAGTGCCTCACCCTCCGCTACGGCCGCGATCTCGACGAGGTGATGTTCGAGCGCGTGTTCACGCCGCTGGGCATTACCCGCCGCGACCTGCGGTGGCGGAACAACGCCTATCGCCCGCACGAGATCGAGGGCGTCGGGCGGCGGGAGTTCGGCGCCGGCTTTCACGCCAACGTCGATGCGATGGCGCGGATCGGCCTGCTCTACCTCCGCGAGGGCCGCTGGCGGGACAAGCAGATCGTGCCGCGGGAGTTCGTCGCCATGTGCCGGCGGCCGGTCGAGGCTGTCGAGGGCGTTCCCGTCTGGAAGGGCGATCAGCACGACAATGCCTCGGACCACTACGGCCTGTTGTGGTGGAACAACGCCGACGGCTCGCTGACAAACGTCCCGCGCGACGCGTACTGGTCGTGGGGCCTCTACGACAGTCTGATCCTGGTGATCCCCAGCCTCGACCTCGTGGCCGCCCGCGCGGGCAAGTCCTGGAAACGCACCAGCGACGATCATTATGCGGTGCTGGCGCCGTACTACGAGCCGCTGGTCGCCGCGGTGACCGACAACGACGACGATGATCAGAACGCCGACGCCGATGACGCGGCCAACGCTTCGGCGGCGCCGTATCCTCCCAGCCCGGTGATCCGCGGGATCGAGTGGGCGCCGGTTTCCTCCATCGTCCGCAAGGCCAAGGGGAGCGACAACTGGCCGATCACCTGGGGGGATGACGGCGCCCTCTACACCGCCTACGGCGACGGATGGGGCTTCGAGCCGAAGGTGAAGGAGAAACTTAGTCTCGGATTCGCCCGCATCACCGGCTCGGCCGACGACTTCCGCGGCGAGAACATCCGCTCTCCCACCGGCGAGCAGAAGGGGGACGGCCGCTCCGGCAAGAAAGCGAGCGGCATGCTCATGGTCGGCGGCGTCCTCTACATGCTCGTCCGCAACGCCGACAACGCCCAACTAGCATGGTCGGAAGATCGCGGCCGGACCTGGACCTGGAGCGACTGGCGGTTCGAAGAGACCTTCGGCTGCCCCACGTTCCTCAACTTCGGCAAGAACTACGCCGGCGCCCGGGACGAGTACGTCTACGTCTACTCGCACGACGACGACAGCGCCTATCAGCCGGCCGACGGCATCGTGCTGGCCCGCGTTCCTCAAACCAAGATCACCGACCGCGCCGCCTACGAATTTTTCGCCGGCCTGGATGACGCCGGCGAGCGGAAGTGGACCCGCGATGTTTCCCGCCGGGCCGCCGTCTTCACCAATCCCGGCCGCTGCTACCGCGTCTCGGTCAGCTACAACGCGGGCCTCGAGCGCTACCTGCTGCGCACCGCCCACCAGCAGGATGCCCGCTTCACGGGCGGCTTCAGCCTCTACGACGCCCCGAGCCCCTGGGGTCCCTGGACCACGGTCTACTATACCGAGGCCTGGGAAGTTGGCCCCGGCGAAACCGGCGCCTTCCCCGCCAAATGGATGAGCGACGACGGCCGCCAAATCACCATGATCTTCTCCGGCGACGACGCGTTTTCAGTTCGCAAAGCGCGGTTGATAATCCGCGAGTGAGATTTGCCCCCCGGGGATGTGAAAAGACGGCATTTTTGCCGTCCCGCAGGGACGTCTGAAAATAGCCCACCGATTCATCGGTGGGATTCGGGGCCCACAACGGAAGGCGCAATACCATAGGGACGAATGAACATCAGCACGGCCCGACGCGCCGGCGCGACTTCCGTTGCGCCGATCTTTCATTCGTCCCTACGGGACTCGGGGCATTTCTCACGATCTTGATCCCACCGATAAATCGGTGGGCTATGATCGGAGCGCCCCTCCGGGGCGGGCTGCAGCGGCGCCGAAGTATCAGAATGGAATCGTCACGTCTTCGTCACTCGCCAGGCGAAGCATGGGTTAGGTCCTTCCGGGCAAGCAGTTTATCGCGCAACTCGACGCGGCTGGGCTGCTTCGCCTCGATCTCCTGCCGCAACTTCTCCGCCTCCTGTCGGCGGGTGTGAATGTACTGGTCAACCTCGTTCCGATGCCGCAGGTAATAGGCGATGGCGCCATACACGTCCGCCAGGTTGAGCGTCGGGGTAGCCCTGAGCGATGGCTTCCGGCTCGGCCCCATTAGTGAACTCCCGAATCACAACGTCGAGCAACACCTGCGAATCTCCCACGCGGACGACGCCGTATTCGTCAACGCGCAGAGGCATTGGGTCGGTTTGGATGGTCAGGGGCATGATGTCGCCTCATTTCGATTGTGTTGACATAGGCCTTTTAGCACAGAAGTCCTTCCCCGTCCCGCTGGGACGCCCGAGCGGTACCGGGGCCCAGACCGCGGCTGCAGTCCTGTACGACGAACGCACGCCATGTCGCCGGCGTTTCCATCGACCCTACGGGCCTCCTGCATCGCTTTCTCTGGCTCCGGGCGGCGGCGATTCGATTCTTCCTTGTACGCGCAAAGCATTCATCGAGTAGAATGCGGTTATGACTACGCTCGAACGAGCCAGGGAATTGCTGACGCAGATGAGCGCGTCGGAGAAAGCGCAGCTCTTGCAGTGGGTCGTGGTGGATCTGAGCGGCGCCGTGCCGGGCGTCGAATCGCGCGACGGCGTCTGCGGAGGCGATCCCTGCATCGCGGGAAACACGCATTCCGGTGTGGCTCTTGGAGCAGGCGAGACGCCATGGCTTGACGGCGGCGGAGTTGCTCGCGACCTACCCCACGCTGCACGCGCGCGACTTGGCGGACGCCTGGGCCTTCGTGCAGGCGTTTCCTGACGAGATCAAACGGCAAATCCGCGAGAACGAGGAAGCGTAGCCGTGGCTCGGCTCTACGGGAATGAAAACTTTCCGCTCCCCGCCGTCGAGCGCCTGCCCGCTATTCCACGTCTTCCTCGAATTCCTGCTCGAACCGGTTGGCGAGCCGGGCGACGGACTCCATTTTGCGGTCGATTTCGTCGAGCTCCTCGTTCATTTCCGCCATCCGCCCGTCGAGCCGGTCGAACTTCCGGTTCATGCCGCCGAGCTGAACGAGCATCATGTCCAGCCGCCTGGTGAAGGCGCAGCCGCCGCAGACGCTGCACGCCAGGAGCGCCGCCAGAAACCAACGCGTCCTACGTTGCATGGGTGGATCCTCCTCCAGCAGGGCAAGATGCAACCATCATCGGCCGGCGAGCTGCGCGAGGTTTCCCGCCGGCGCCGGGGCGCCGGTCGTGAGGGAGATCCCGCTTCTAGCGGCGGGCGCGGTTGGGGAGCGGCGGTCGAGATTGCCCGGGTCGCGCGGGGCGGCCGTAATCAAGGAGTCGCGGCGGCCAGACGCAGCCATGGCTGTCCGGCCAGCGCGTGAAAGAACGCGGCCGAAGTGAGGATGATGTAGGCGGCGGCCAGGCTGCTCCACCACGCCAGGCGTCGCCGCGGCGCTAGCGAATTGCCCCAGTGCTCCAGCAGGAACGCCGTCAGCGGGAAGATTTGCAAGGCGTGCATCCCCAGGAAATGGGCGATCCGCAGATCGCCCGCCGCCGTGCTCCAGCCCGTGATCGGCGCGCCCGGTCCGCCGTCGGGAGCGCCGACGGTGTGGGCGCCAAGGACGAGCATCGCCTCGCCGGGAATCAATCCCGCCAGGAACACCAGCAATCCCAGGCGAACCGCCGCAAGCCGCAGCGGGGAGAGCGTCTCGCTCGGCCGGAGCAAAAGCACCAACAGCCAGACGGCCAGCAGCGCCTGGACATGAATGCCGACGCCCACCGCATTAAACAACGCGGCGTCAAGCAGGGTCGCTTCGTTGAAGTGCGAGCGCACGCCGCGCGCGGCCTGAAGCGTAATCCAGACTCCCTCATAGGGCAGGATCACCACCGTCAGCCAGGCGATGGTCCGCTTCGCCCAAAGGGGTCCAGAGGCATGCGACAGCATCCAGGCGAGCGTCCACAAATAGACGCTGAACGCCAAACTGAATTTGAGCGGCTTCATCCACAGGTCCTCTCCCAGCAGCGTGCGCGAGTCGAACGCCGCCAACAGCAGCAGACCGGGAACCGAAACCGCCAGCACCGAGCCGGCAAACGACAAAGCCGGCTGGTCGCGGTGAATCTTGGCGAAGAATGAGAGCATTGTACAGCCTCCAGCACGGTCACAGGTCGACGCTCATCGCGCGCCGCGCGATCCCGCGCACCAGGAAGTAAAACGCCAAGCCCAAGGGGCCGAGCATCAGCGTCAACACCAGGCAGGGAACGACCCACCGGCGCCGGATTCCCAACCGCTCGGCGTCGCGCGTCTGCCAGGCGCCGATGAACAAATCGAAGGCCAGGTAATGAATCCACCCGGCCAGCAGGACCCAGCGGTTCTCAAACAACCGCGCCACGCTTTCCAGCGAGCCGAAACCGGCCCGCAGGCTTTCCAGGTTCGCGACGATCAGGATCCCATAAGCAACGCACAACGCGCCGGGGATCGCCACGGGACACGCCAGGCGGCTCGCCCAGGGTCGCTGCGGGAGCGCGATCAACAGCGTCCAACCAACCAGCGCCAAGGCATTGGCGGCGACGAACAGGGCTTCAGCGAGCATTTTCTTCCAGATATTTGCAGGCCTCGCGAATGGAATACTCGGCGACCTTGCGGACGGCGAACGATGGCGTCAGACGGTTGTCGAGATCGACCTCGAGCGACAGCCCCACGTGCGTCTGCCCGGCCCGATCGCTGAGCGTGATCGTCATCGCCAGATCGGAGATGTCGCCCCGAATGCTTTCCAGGAGTTCAATGCGGTATACGATCTGTTGATCGCTGCTTGCGGCCGTTTCCTGCACCAGGTAGGCGCAACGTCCCAGCGGCGTTTTGGTTTCCAGGACGTACCGGCCGTCTCCTGGGACCTTGACGATTTCCGCATTGGCGGTCTCGAAAAGATTCTCGCGATGCGCCTCGTACCACCGCGCCGCGTCTGCGTACGGCAACGGCGTCATGACGGCGCGCTCCGCCTTTCCCTGGCCGGCCTGAGCCGAAGCGGCCAGCGCGGCGAGGAGGAACGGCGCGTAGAGCAGGGACTTGAGAACCATGGGATTCGCCTCCATGGGCGTTTTGGGGGAGAGAAAGCGAAGCACACCTCACACGCGAGCCTGGCAAGACGACTCGGGTGGGGACATGGTTTGCTAATCGTAATTCCGAGGCGAATGTTACACGGAAAGCGTGCCGTGGCTCGGCTCTACGTAAATCAACAGCGGCCAGGTTGGTTGGAAAAACACTTGCTGGTCTGCCACCGTGGGATTAGACTTGCTCCCCGTGGGGGGTGGCGTCTCTAGCGTTTCAGGTCAGGTCTATGTTCTCTTTCTGTGGCTCGCGTCGCAGATCGTCCGCAACCCCCGCGCGCCGCCGAAGCAGCGTCTCGCGCCGGCCTCTTCACCCGGAGGGCCTCGAGCCGCGGCGTCTCTTGGCCGCTGATCCGCTTGTCTTCGACTCGGACGATACGGCATGGCGAACCTCCTGGAACCAAACCTCGGACCAGTGGAGCGAGTTGTTCGCCGAGCTCCGCTCCGATTACCTGCCCGTGGACATCGAAATTGTCGAAGACAACGGGCAACAGCGGGTCAGCGGAACGTGGATCAAAAACACGGACGGCCGCGGTTGGGCGGCGTGGCGGAATCTTTCCCACGAGGGCTTTTCCGAAAAGTGGAGCGAGTATCGGGACCAGGGATATCGGCTGGTCGACCAGGAATCGTACGTGCTGGGGGGCGAACGCCGGTACGCCGGCATCTGGGTTGAGAACACCGAAGGCTACGCGTGGCTTTCTTACCGCAACCTGACCGCCGCCGAATACCAGAACTTGTTTGACGACCACAAGGACGATTACTTGCCGGTCGATATTGACGTGTACGAGGTGAACGGCTCGCTTCGCTACTCGGCGGCGTTTGTCGAAAATGCGACAAATCTGGCGTGGCAAGCCAGGCACGGCCTGAGCGGAGATGAATTTGCGGATCTATTCAACTCGATGCGCAGCACGCACCGGGTGACCGATATCGAATCGTACGACGACTACGGGCAGCAGCGTTACGCCGTGGTGTGGACCGAAAACGAGAACGGACGCGGTTGGGCGTCCCGGCGCGATCTCTCCGAGAAGGGCTTCCGGAACGAGTTCTTTTCTTATCGTGATCGCGGCTACCGGCTGGTGGATATGGAGCGTTACCAGTCCGGCGGCAATTGGCGGTACGCGGCGGTTTGGCGCCAGAACGGAGACCGGCTGAATTGGGACCTGCGGAGCGACGTGGATACGCTCGTGATGGAGCACCGGGACGAGTTCAACGTCCCCG
>JAHWKS010000879.1 GCA_019347795.1 Planctomycetota bacterium
GTACTCGTCGAGCTCCTTCACGTACTCCCGCATGATCCAGGCGTCGGTTTCCTTGAGCGGCGCCTCGCTCTGAACCCACGCCAGCCAGGCTTTGGTCCAAGGCCTGAACCGTGTGCAGCGGATGCGGTTCTCTCGCAACAAGGCGCGAATCCGCAGTTTGACGTTCCGCCGTTGATCGACCCAACACTGACGCAGACGCACCAACCGCCGCAAGCGACGCAGTTCCTCCGGCGCCAGCCAGACTTTGGGCAAATAGCCGACGCGAACCAAGTCGGCCAGCAAGCGGGCGTCGCCGAAGTCGGTCTTGTCCGGGTTCTGCTTCATGCGGGCCACAAAGCCGGGATGGGCCATGCTCACCGACCAGCCCCGCGACGTCAGCTCGTCGGCCCCGGGTCGGCAACGATCCGGGGCCACCCGGTCCGATGGAGGTTCACCGCGTCGGGGTGTCGCTACCGACGCGGGTTGGAGCAGTCGCCAGCGTGCTCAGGTCACGCCCTCCTGACGCAATTCGCTGCCAACGTCGGGAAGCCCCAACCCGACGGATTGGTCGTCGGCCCGAGGAGCGCTCGACGGAAACGGCTTCTTCGGCCCTCCGCTCGCATTGAGTCCCAGTGCCGCGTTCTTTATGGTGAGCCGTGAGGCACAGTGTGGTTGGTTGTTCGGCCACAACCAAATCTGCAGCGCTACGTGAATATTCTCTTGTCAGAAAGAGAAGAAATTGCGGCGGTGCACGGCGAGCCGGCTCGAAGGAGTCCCGGCGCCGGCTCAAGACCCTAATTCACTCTAAGCGAGAAGGAGAAGCCATGGTCGACTATCCGATGTTCATCGATGGGCAATGGTGTGCCGCCGCATCCGGCCAGACTTATGAAGCGATCAATCCCGCCACGGGCGAGGCGTTCGCCAAGGTTCCGCTCGGCAGCCGCGAAGACGCACAGCGGGCCATCGCCGCGGCCAACCGAGCCTGGGAAAGCTGGTCGCAAGTTCCCCTTTGGGAACGGGCCGACTTGTGTCTGCGCATGGCCGAGATTCTCGAACAGCGCGCCGATGAGTTGGCTGACATGCTTTGTACGGAACTGGGCAAACCCCGGCACAGCGAAGCCGCCCTGGAAGCCAAGAACTTCGTCCCACTGTTTTACCGTCAAGCAGCCGAGCTGGCTCGTTATCAGGAGGGCGATGCCTTCCTCGGCCGCGATTCGCACAAGCGGCTGGTGAATTTCCGCCGACCGCGGGGCGTCGTGACGGTCATCACTCCGTGGAATTTTCCCGCGATGATCCCCAGCGAATACCTGCCCTATGCGATTGTCATGGGCAATACCGTGACTTGGACTCCGGCTCCCACCGCGGCTGTCACCGCCGTCACGCTGCTGCGTTTCTTGGAAGAGGCGGGGTTGCCGCCGGGAGTGATCAACCTGGTGACCGGCCCCGGACCGGAAGTGGGAGACGAGTTCATCACCAACCCCGGAACGCACGCCATCGCCATGACCGGCAGTTCCGCGACCGGGAAGATCATCAGCTCGCGCTGCGGGCTGAAGCCGCGGCTGATGGAACTCGGCGGGAACGGACCCTGCGTCGTGCTGCCGGATGCCGACCCCGAGAAGGCCGCTCAAGCGATCGCTCCGGCCTGTTTCTTCGCTGCAGGCCAAGTCTGCTCGGCCGCGGAACGAATCTTCGTCGCCGACAATCTCAAACAGAACTTCGTCGACGCCCTCGTGGCGGAGACCGAGAATTGGATCCAGGGCGACGTCTGGGATCCGAACGTCAATATGGGACCGCAGAATAATCCGGGGGTGGTTGAGAAAATCACTTCTCACCTGCAGGATGCGGTCAGCAAAGGTGCGCGCGTGGTCGCCGGAGGCAAACGCCCCGACTTGCCCGGCTTCTATTACCAACCGACCGTGCTGGTCGATTTCGACCTGGAGAGTCTCGTCAACCGCGAGGAGACCTTCGGGCCGATCGCGCCGGTTCGCTCGTACTCCAGTGACGAAGAAGCCTGGCAAGGCATCCGCAGTTGTAACCTGGGGCTGGTGTCGGCCCTCTTCACTCAGGACGTGGATCGAGCCTGGACGTGGGCCGAACGGCTGAGGACCGGCATTGTGGTGGTCAACGATCAAACCAACTACTGGGAACCGCACGTTCCGTTCGGCGGGATGGCGGGGACAATTAGCGGCATCGGCCGGCTCGGCGGCCGGCACACCCTCGAGTTCATGTCCGATCTGCAGACGATCGCCTTTCACGTGAACGGGACCGACTGATCGCCAAACGCGGCTCGGAATGGCACGACAGCGTCTACGACCCAGCCAAGCCCAAGTCCGTCAAAACGGTCCAGGTCGGCTCGGGCGAGTATTTCGAGTTGCAGAAGAGAGCCACTTTGCGGCGAGCTGCATGGTATCCCACCCGATCCGTCGGCCATCTCATTGCCCAGGCTTCAGGAACTCGTCCAGAAATCGGTCCACGCGCCGGCGGAATTCGACAAAAGCGAATCCGTGTCCCGCTGTCGGATAGAGTACCATCTCAGTCGGCTTCCCAAGCGCTCGCAACGCATTGAAGAAGTACAGGCTTTGCCGCCAGTTGACGTTGTCGTCCTTTCTTCCCACGCCGAGTAACAGCGGCGTGTTCATCCCTTTCACGAGGTGCAATGGCGAATTGGCCACGTAGCGGTCCACGTCCTCCCAAAACGGGACTTCCATCTGTCCGTTGCGATTTGGCTCCCCAAGTTGGCTTCGCCGTGCATCTCGACCAGATCGACGGAATCGGTCACGAGATCCGTCGGAGGATTCACCGCGGCAAAGCGGTCGGACACAGCGCCATCAGGGTTTGGTAGCCGCCGTGGCTTGCGCCCACGATGCCGACCCGTGTCATGTCAACGACCCCCAGCCGGGCCGCCGCGTTGAGTGCAGCATCAAGACACTGCACCGCCGGGCGCCCC
>JAHWKS010000880.1 GCA_019347795.1 Planctomycetota bacterium
TGGTAGATGTGATGCGGGCGGTCGGATTCGTCGCGCCAGGCGGCGGTGGCGGGGAGGCCGAGGGCTTGGTAGATCGTGGCGGCCATTCGTTCGGGCGTTTGCGGGTCGGCGGCGGGGTGGCCGCCGATCTTGTCCGAGGCGCCGATCACCGTTCCGCCCTGCACGCCGCCCCCCGCGAAGAACACCGTCTGCACGGCGCCCCAGTGATCGCGGCCGGGGAGTTTTGCGCTGGGGATGCTGAAGATCCGCGGCGTCCGGCCGAACTCGCCGGCCATCACGATGAGCGTCTCGTCGAGCATCCCCCGCTCCTCCAGATCATCCAAGAGCGCGGAGACCGCCTGATCCGTGGGGGGCAGCAGAAAGTTCTTGAGGTTGGGGAACGCCGCCTGGTGCGTGTCCCACGATTCGTTGTTCCCCAGGTTCACCTGCACCAGGCTGACGCCCGCCTCGACCAGTTGCCGGGCCATCAACAGCGACTTGCCGAACGAGTGCCGGCCGTAACGGTCCTGCGTCTTCTCGTCGGCGAGCGTGATGTCGAACGCCCGCTGCGTCTGAGGATCGGCCAGGAGCGAAATCGCCGACTGCCGGTAGCGGTCGAAGCTTTCCACGCCGGCCGCCGACTCCAGGTATCGCCGCTGCGCGTCAAGCGTCTGCTTGAGCGAGACGCGATGGGCGAGCCGGCCGGTGGTCAGCTCTTCGGGGAGCGAGAGGTTCGGCGTCTGAAAGACGTTCTCCGGCTGGTGTTCTTTCCCTCGCTCGTGATGGAATTCATAATCGGGATAGGCGCCGTAGGTTTTCGAGTTGAAGGGAAGCGCCTTTGCAAACCATGGATCGCGGCTGCGCCCCATCACGCCGGCGAATTGCCCGGGGATCACGCGGCCGGTGCGGTGAATCAGTTTCTCGGGAAGCACCACCGCCGGCGGAAGGTTGTTGGGCGGCTGCATCATCGCTCCGGCGACGGCGGCCATCGCCGGCCAGTCGCCCGGCCCCGGCGACTGCGGGCTGAAGCCCGGCGGCAGCGGCGTGCGGCCGCTGAGCATCACCATGTGTCCTTCGGAGTGCTCGTTGTAAGGATGCGTGAGCGAGCGGACCAGCGCCCACTTGTCGCTCCGCGCGGCAAGCTGCGGCAGGTGCTCGCAGACCAACACGCCGGGAGTCTTCGTCGCAATCGGCTGGAACTCGCCCCGCACCGCATCGGGCGCGTCGGGCTTGGGGTCGAAGCTGTCCTGTTGGGCGAGGCCGCCCGAGAGAAAGATGTAGATGACGGCCTTCGCCCGCGGGGTGCGTCCCTCCGCCGCCGCGGCCCGCAGCGCGTCCAGGTGGTTCATCCCCAGCCCGAGAATTCCCACGGCGCCGGCCTGGATTGCGGCCCGCCGGGTAAGTTGCGGATGTCGCCACGTGGGATGAGCAGGGTGCATTGTTTTGCTCCGTAGTGGACGGATGACTGAACCCATCATAATGGATTGATGGGAGATGGCAAACTTGAAGTGCGGGGCGGTGGGGGTTCAATTGGAAGGGGTGGCGGTTCGGGCGCGAAACCGCAAGCGTGGCACAATAATGGAACGTGGCGCCAGCAAGTTGGGGGACCATGATGCCTAGGTCGGGATATCTGTGGATTCTGTGGGTATCTTTATTGGGTTACGGCGCCGCGGCGGCGGGGGCTGATGAGACGGCGCTGACGCGGTTTCAGCAGGCGCGGCCGCACATGGGGACGCAGTTCGGCATCGCGCTCTATGCGCCGGATGCGGAGACCGCGAGCAAGGCCTTCGAGGCGGCGTTTTCGCGGATCGGCGAACTGGACGACCGCTTGAGCGACTACGACGCCACCAGCGAGTTGAGCCGGCTCAGCGGTGCTTCGCCGACGCAGGCGCCGGTCCCCATCAGTAAAGATCTGTGGAAGGTGCTTGCGGCGTCGCAGAAACTCAGCCGGCGGACGGACGGGGCGTTCGACGTGACCGTCGGCCCCCTCACCTCGCTCTGGCGGAATGCCCGACGTGAGAAAGAACTGCCGGATGACGAGCGGCTGAAACATGCCCTCACGTCCACCGGTTACGAGCATCTGCGGCTTCACAAGGAAAACCGCACCGCGGAACTGCTGCGGCCGGGCATGCGGCTCGACTTAGGCGCCATCGCCAAAGGTTACGCCTGCGACGAAGCGCTCGCCGCGATGAGTAAGCTCCACGTGACGCGGGCGCTGGTGAACGGCGGAGGCGGCATGGCGATCGGCGATCTGCCGCCGGGCGAGAAAGGATGGAGCATCGGCGTGGCCCCGCTGGAGCCCGAGGCCGAGCCAAGTCAAGTGCTTGTGCTTGCCAATTGCGGCGTGGCGACCTCGGGCGACGCTTGGCAGTACGTCGAGCTCGGCGGCGTCCGCTATTCGCACATTGTCGATCCGCAGACCGGCCTCGGGATGACGACGCGAAGCAGTGTCACCGTCGTCGCCCCCACGGGCATGCAGGCCGACGGCCTGGCCACCGCCGCCAGCGTACTCGGCCCGGAGAAAGGACTCGAACTGATCGACCAAACCCCCGGCGCCGCTGCCGTGGTGGTGTGGGTCGAAGAAGGGGAGACAAAGTCGGCGGAGTCGAAGCGATTCGAGGAGCTGCCGACCGAATGAGAAGCCCGCACGTCAGGCAACTCGTTCCGGCCGCCAGACCGCAACGTGCAGCGGCGCGGCTTGGGCGTGCATCAGCGGCTCCCCTTGCGGCGCCGGAAGCCCGACCGCTTCGACCATCGTCGATTCCAAACGGGAAAGGGCGGCGAGCTGCAAGGACCAGGGACGATGGTGAATCCGGCAACGATACATTCGCCCTTTTCGGCGGGCATAGAGACAGTACCGCTCCGTGAGAAAGAACTCGCCCGAGTCGGGCTGCGCCTCGGAAAGCGGGGCGCCGCGCGTCCAGGTCGCAGAAAACTCGG
>JAHWKS010000881.1 GCA_019347795.1 Planctomycetota bacterium
GCCCCGGCCGCCGCAAATCACGCACCACAAGATAGCGAACCGTGTCGTGCACCCTCGCCAGTTCGCCGGGGGCTTCACCCCACGTGCGACGGAGCACCAGCTACCCCTTGATCAGCACCACGTCGGCGTGGTCGGCGCGGGTGCACTCTTCCCAGAAGGCGCGGAATTCGGCGAATCGCTCGGTGGGCGCCACGCCGCCGCGGCTCTCCATGCGGCGCCGGCAGATGAGGCGATGTTCTTCGCTCGTGATGGATAGTCCGTACTCCAGCCACTGGCAGCGATGCGTCGCCTCGTAAGGAAGGGCGTAGCCGGTGAAGCCGGGCGGGAGCTGTATCTCGTGCTCCTCGACCAGGCGCATCACCGGCGGGGCTTGCAGCGGGTGCTGTCGCTGCGCGGCGCTGATGGGCCCGGTGAACTCGAACGCCTCCGCCCACGGAACGCGGAACAGCAGGAGGTCTTTCACCGGCCGGCCCCAGCGGCGCAGCTTCACCTGGTAATGGTAGCCGACGTGCCGGCTGAGGTCCGCCAGGTCGTCGATCTCGATCTCGTCCACCTCCGCCCCGGGCCGCTCTTCCGCAACGCTCTGAGCGATCACCCGGCGGCGATGATCCTCGTGCCGGTCGAGCAGCATCATCCGGTACATCGCCGCCCGCTCGCCGGTGATCGTGGCGTGGACCTGGTACGTGTAATCCCCTTCGGCGGTCAAGGCGCCCTGGCAGCGTCGCTCCACGAGCTGCCGCTCCGGCAAGTCTTGCGGAATGTCGATCATCCGCGCCTGCCCGTTTCCCGCGAAGGCGTCCCCCTGTTGGTTATCGCCCAAGAGCAGCGCTTGCACGCCTTGATCGTTGAGCGGCAGCTCGCCGAACGTGTAGGGACCGGCCGCCGGGTCGAACCACAAATCCTGGCCGTCCACCTTGGCGATCACAATCGCATGATCGAACCGCCGCGAGGGGAGCATCTGCCTCCGGCCGTTCATGCTGGTCAAGAGGATCGCCACCTTGGCCGGCACGCCCATCTCCGAGAGGAGCGAGACCATCAGCGAGGACTTGTCTTTGCAGTCGCCCCGCAGGTCCTCCAGCATCTGCACCGCGTCGCGGATGCGCGGCGCCTCCAGCTCGCTCGGGTGCCGGCCGTAACGGACGTCGCGGGCGGCGTACTGGAAGACCGTCATCGCCTTCTCGCGATCGCTCCCGGCCTGCTGGTTCAACTGCTGGGCCAGCTCCTTGATCTGCTTGGGGATCTTTCGCCCGGGAAGAATGTCTTTCGCGTAGTGCCGGGCGACCGGCTCCCAGTCGTGAAGGGTGCTGAAGTCGATCCAGGGGGCGAAGTCGCGCGGCGGCGGCGTCCAGGCATCGGCCTCGATCCCCGCCAGGTCCCGCAGGTCCCAGCGATAGACGCGATACCGCCCTTGCTGCGACTCTTCGGGAGCGAAGTCGCAGTGGTGCAGCTCGAACCGGGCGGTGAACGGCTCGGCCACCGCGAGCGTGATCCGCCTTCGCCGGCACGGCCAGAGCCAGTGCAAGACGAAGTCGCCCCACACCACCGGTCCCGCTTCGTCGGGGACGAAATGATCGATTTGATGATCGAACTCGACCGCCACGCCCGGCCGGAGCGGGGCGAACACGAGCCGCATCGCCCAGTCGCGCATCGTCGCCTGCCAGACGTGCTTCTTCGCCTTCCGCCGCTGCTTCTTGGGAATCCGCCGGGCGCCGGGAGGCAGGAACCGGCCGGTTTCATCGGGGACGTAGACGGCGGCCCGCCGCACCGTCGGCCGCCACTTTCGCGGGTCGTACAGGCCTCCTTTCTCATCCCACTCGGCGAGGTTCTGATCGCCGTGCGGCATCGTGACCAGGTGCATCCGCCGCGAGGCGGTCCCGTCGCGATGCAGCGCAACCACCAGGTCTTCCAGCAGCACGTACTCGCCCCAATGGGCCGCCTCCGCCGGGTCGGGCGGGTCGGCCAGCACTTCCTCGGCGGAAATCCGCGGCGCAAACCGCTCCAGACTCCGCGGCCGTCGCAGCCACGTCTTGAGCAGCTTCCGTCGCGGCCGAGGCGTAGGCACAGGCGTGGCGGTCATGCGGGCATTATGAAACGCCGCGGCCGTGAGGGACAGGGGAGGCCAGCGGCGCGCCTCCAATAGTTCACCGTCGCCTATTCGCGACCCGCTCGGACCGAATGTGAAACTGAGTCAATGAGCGACTTCGCGAGGATCACTTTGTCGTCGTCGGCGTCGTAGAAGTCCTCCAGGATAGCGGCAGTCTTGTAGCCGCAGCAATCGTAGAAAGCGCGAGTGGGGGCGTATTGGGGACGGCCGGAGGTTTCGATGTAAATTCGGCGGCCGCCGCGTCCGCGGATGAGGCGTTCCGATTCGGCGAGGAGGCGCCGGCCGAGGCCGCGGCCCTGGGCGGCGGCGTCTACGGCGATCCAGTAGAGGTCGTAGCTTCCTACCGTGCAGGCGATGGGGCCGTAGCAGGCGTAGCCGAGCACGGCGCCGGCCGACTCGGCGAAGACGAAGTGGTAGCCGGAGGCGTCCCCCTTGGCGAGCCGCTCCCCGACGAGCTCGACCGCGACGGCGATCTCATCCGGCCGAAAAAAGCCGGTGGACGCGACGATGCTCCGCACGGCGTCGAGGTCGCCGTCGCGCGCTTCATAGCGGAACACGATTGGATCCAATTCAGGCCTCATGGACGCTGCTCATCAGGCCACGGAAGAAGTGGCGGGCGTTCACGCCCAGGGTGCGGGTGCGGTAGCCGCCTTCCTGCACCACCAGCGTCGGCAAGTGCAGGCCGCCGATCATCCGGCCGTTCTGTTCGAAGTCCTTCGCGGTGAGCGACCACGTGCCGGTGGGGTCCCCCTTGGCCGGGTCGAACCCCAGCGCGATCACGAGGAACGCCGGGTCGAAATCCCGCAC
>JAHWKS010000070.1 GCA_019347795.1 Planctomycetota bacterium
CGGCTCGCCGGTGCGCGTTCTCCAAGGCACGGAAGTGATCGCGACCACGCACGCCGACTCGCAGGGCGAGTTCGTCCTGGCCGACCTCCGCGGCGGCGTGTACCAGATCGAAACCGCTCAGACCGCGGGCGTCTATCGCCTCTGGGCCGAGAACACGGCGCCTCCCGCCGCGAACGACGGCGTGCTGCTGGTGAACGGCGATGAAGCCGTCCGCGGCAACCAGCACGGCGGCCTCCTCGGTCTGTTGGCCAATCCCTGGGTGCTGGCCTTGATCGTGGCCGCGGCCATCGCCATCCCGCTGGCCCTCGACGATGACGACGACCGGAGCTGAGATAGCAGGCTCTCAGCAGCTTGAATGCTCATTCAAAGCCTCGTCCGGCCACCGCCGGCGAGGCTTTTTGCTTGCGCCCGGTTTGGTATAACGGCGGTCAGGCTGCGGAGATGCGTTCGCCTCGCCAACACCAGGCGCTGCTCATGAGTCGGCAACCGCTGCGATGGGGAATCTTGGGGACGGGAAAGATCGCGGAGAAGTTCGCGGCGCAACTCGTCCAGGCGCCGTCGGCGAAGTTGGCCGCGGTGGGCTCGCGCTCGCCCGATCAGGCGCGGGCGTTCGCCGCCAGGCACGGTTGTCCCGAGCATGGCTCGTACGAGGCGGTGTTGTCGCAGGTCGGCGTGGACGCGGTTTATCTCTCGCTGCCGAACTTGCTGCACCATCGCTGGACGCTGGAGGCGCTGCAAGCCGGGAAGCACGTGCTGTGCGAAAAGCCGCTGGCGGTGAATGTTGAGCAGGCGGAAGAGATGTTTGCCGTCGCCCGCCGCTCGGAGCGCATGCTGGTGGAAGCCTTCATGTACCGCTGCCACGGCGCCGTGCGAGAGGTGATCGCGACGGTACGCCCCGGAGGAATTGGCGAAGTGCGGGTAATTCGCACGAACTTCACCTTCAACCGTGCGGCTTCCCGGGACGACGTGCGGTATCGGCCGGAGCTTGCCGGCGGTTCGCTCATGGACGTCGGCTGCTACTGCATCAACTTCGCGCGCGCCATCACGGCGCAGGAGCCGGCCGGCATGCATGCCGTCGCACACCTGCACGAGTTGGGCGTTGATGACTATGCCGCGGGCGTGCTGGGCTTTCCCAGCGGCGCCGTCTGCTCGTTCACATGCGGCATGACAGTGGAAAACGACCGCACGACGTTCATCGGCGGCTCCGAGGGGCGGATCGCCATCGAGGATCCCTGGTTCTGCAACGGCGAATTCACCGTCATTCGCGGCGATGAGCGCGACACGATCACCGTTCCCGAGGCGCTGCCTCCCTACGCGCTGGAGGCCGAGATGTTCGCCCGCGTCGTCCGTGGAGAGGAAGGGCCCTGGATCACCCCCGAAGATTCGCTCGGCAACATCCGCGTGCTCGAGATGCTCCGCCGCCAGGTGGGACTGCCGTATTAGTCGCCCGTTCACCGACTCTTTACCTGGCGCTTACCGCCGTGTTTCCTCGCAATGCTGCGTTTCCCCTTGCGCGGACGGACGATCCACAGCGCGATCAAGAGCGGCAAAACAATAATCGCCACCTTCGGCTTCACCGCGATCACCAGCGTCCCGGCCAACAGCGCCTGCACGAACCACCACGGGATGCGCGTCAACTGCGGATACGCCAGCCAGAACGCCCCCAGCACCAGGCCGATGCGCAGGCCGCTGGCGCCGAGCATCAAGTACGTTTCATACGTTTCACCCGGCGGTCCCATCAGCAGCGTCAGCAAGCCGCCGAGGACGGAGATGATCGCCAGGATGCCAAGAATGGTGCGGCGCATGCGGGGAGGGGAAGCGAGCATAACGGGATCCGTTCCTCGCTGACGCTTCGGGTTGGTGGTGACGCCGTTCCGGCGCCGTCGGTTTAGAACCGGTGCCCCTTTTGCGGGCCGTGCTGGGTGAGCGTCAGCACTTCGGGGCCTTTCTCGGTCATCAGCACCGTGTGCTCGAACTGGGCCGATAAGCCGCCGTCCTTCGTGGTGACGGTCCAGCCGTCGCGCTCGTCGAGCACGGTCAGGCGACTGCCGGTGTTGATCATCGGCTCGATGGTGAAGCAGATCCCCGGCTCCAGCCGGTCGCGTCGGGATTGGGCGTTGGGCACGTGCGGCACATTCGGCTTCTGGTGAAAGGCCCGCCCCACGCCGTGCCCGACGTACTCCTCCACGACGCTGTAGTTGTACTTTCGCGCGTGTCGGACGATCGCCTCGCCGATCGCCGAGACGGGGCTTCCCGGCCGGAGGTTGTCGATCGCCGCCCACAGGCACTCGAACGAGCACTGCGTCACCCGGCGGGCGGCCTTGGAGACCTTGCCGATGAGGAAGGTTTCCGATTGGTCGCCGAACCACCCGTCCACGATTGTCGTCACATCGACATTGACGATGTCCCCATCCTTGAGCCGGTAGGGGCCGGGAATACCGTGGCAGATGACGTCATTGACGCTCGTGCAGCAACTCTTGGGAAAGCCCTGGTAATTGAGCGGCGCCGGCTTGTGCCCGTGGCTGAGCGTGTAATCGAAGACGAGTTGGTCGATCTCGGCCGTGGTGACGCCTAGGCCGATGTTCTGTCGCAGGAAATCCATCAATTGGGCGTTGAACCGCCCGGCTGCCCGCATCGCGTCTCGTTCGGTTTCGGTCAGGCGAAGTCGTCGTCGGCCGATCAGCATGAACAGGGCTTTCGCAAGAGCTGTCAAGGTGAGAAAACGTAAGTCTAACAAGGGAGGTTCCCGCGGCCAACGGGCGCCGCTTTCAGGCGAGCGTGGTGGATTGGCCGCGGAGGCGCCGCGACTCGTTCCAGGAATTGCGTGCTTCGCGCGTAGCTTGTTGCTATGCAAGACAATCCATACCGGCCGCCGCTCATAACTACCCCGAAGAGGCCTAGCACTACCGCGACGACAGCCGGAAGAGCGTCGTTTGCTCGACCGGCCCTCGTTTTTGGCTTCGCTGCGGCGATGATGGCGCCTTTGGCTTGGTGGGGTTCCCAGCCTGCTCCCTACAACGACATTACCCCAGCCGAATTCCTGATGAAGGCGTTCGTGCTGCTTGGAAGCTCGATCACTGTGTGGCCTTGCGCCATCCTTGCAACCTTCTTCGCCGTCAGTACGCTACGTGCAGGGGATCCACGAACGCAGCCGTTCCTCGCGATCGCGCTAGCACTGGGTGGTGTAGGTGGCGTGGTATTCCACTTGATGACCTGATCGACCGGCCGAATCACGCTGACGGGCTATCCCCTGCACTTTGTTTACCTGATCGGCATCGGTTTTCAACCAACTCAGTAAGAATCATGATCACCGCCGCTGCGACTCCGACGCAATTGTTCATCAACGGCCGCTGGCGCGACGCCGGCGACGGCCGCACGCTTGATGTGATCAATCCGGCGACCGAAGAGGTGATCGCCCCGGTCGCGTACGGCGGGCGGAGCGAAACCCGCGAGGCGATCGAAGCCGCCTCGGCCGCGCTTCCGGATTGGCGCCGGCAGAACGCCTGGGAGCGCGGGCGGCTGCTCAAGCGGACGGCCGACCTGATGCGCGATCGCTGCGATACGATCGCCCGCACGCTCACGCTGGAGCAGGGGAAGCCGCTGGCGGAGGCGAAAGCCGAAGTGCTCCACTCAGCCGACACGTTCGAGTGGTTCGCCGAAGAGGGAAAGCGGGCGTACGGACAGATCATCCCGCCGTCGCAGCCGGGGAAGCGGCACCTGACGATCAAGCATCCCGTGGGCGTGTCGGCGGCGATCAGTCCGTGGAATTTTCCGGTGACGCTGCAGGCCCGCAAGATCGCCCCGGCCTTGGCGGCCGGATGCACCGTGGTGAGCCGCCCGGCGAGTCAGACGCCGCTGAGCATCGGCCACGTGTTTGAGTGCCTGATCGAGGCCGGACTCCCGCCGGGCGTGGCGAACCTGGTAATCGGCCCCGCGGAGGAGATGGCCGACGAGTTCCTGGAGAACCCTCTCTGCCGGAAGATCAGCTTCACCGGCTCGACCGAGGTCGGCAAGCAACTCCTTCGCCGCAGCGCCGATCAGGTGAAGCGGATCAGCCTGGAGCTCGGCGGGCATGCCCCGTTCATTATCTTCCCCGATGCCGACCCCGAGGCGGTGGCCAAGATCGCGGTGATGGGCAAGTTCCGCAACAACGGCCAGGTCTGCATCTCCCCCAGCCGGTTCTACGTCCATCAACACATCGCCGGAAAGTTTCGCGAGGCGAGCGTGGAGATGGCCCGCGGCCTGAAGCTCGGCAACGGCCTGGATGAAGGCATCGAGATTGGGCCGATGTTCGACCGCCGCGCGATGGAGCAGGCGCAGTCGCTGATCGAGGACGCCCGCACCCACGGCGCCAACGTATTGACCGGCGGCGAGCGCTCCAAGCGTTTCGACCGCGGCTACTTCTTCGAACCGACCGTGCTGTCCGACATTACGCCCAATATGAAGCTCGTGAGCGAAGAGCCGTTCGCCCCCGTGATGCCGCTCTTGGACTTCCGCAACCTGGACGACGTGATCGCGGCCGCAAACAACACCCGCTACGGCCTGGCCGCCTACATCTACACCAACGATATGACGACGATCTGGCGGATGACCGAAGGCCTGGAGGCGGGGATCATCGGCGTCAACGACCCGGTCCCCGCCGCGCCGCAAGGCCCCTTCGGCGGGATGAAAGAAAGCGGCCTCGGACGCGAGCTGGCCCACGAGGGCCTGGAGGCGTACCTGGAGACGAAGTACGTTTCAATGAAGCTGCGAGATTAGCTGACTACCGCGTGCAGTCGCCGGCGCGGCGCAAGGCGCGGACGATGTAATCCCGCACGGCGGCGGCGTCCACGTTGACCGCCACTTCCGTGTTCGCCCGCTCGACATGGTTGGAGCGGCGGTCGAAAACCGTGGCGCCGGTCGTCAGCTCGCCCCGCGTCTCGACGTCGCCGGCCATCTCCACCATCTCGAACAGCTCCGGATGCACGGCCGCGGTCAGGGCCACGACATCGTGCAGGAAGATGCTCTCCTGCCCGTGCTTCTGATGGAAATAGCGGAAGGCGAAGGTAATCACCTTGTGCAGCAGCGAGCCGGCCGCCGTCGTCTCCTCCGGAAGCTGATCCACCAGCGAGAGCGTAATTGCGACCTTCCGCGTCACGTCCAGCGGGATGAGCGTCTTGGTGGTCGGCGAACGGAACACCTGCTGGGCGCTCAGCGGATCATAAAACATGTTGAATTCGGCCGCGGCCGTCACGTTCCCGATGCCGCCCACGCTTCCGCCCATGATGATGATGCGGTTGACGATGCCCGCCAGGTCCGGGTCGCGCTGAAAGGCGTGGGCGACGTTGGTGAGCGGCCCGAGCGTGATCAGCGTCACTTCCTCCGGCGCGGCCCGCACTTCGTCGCAAATGATCTTGTCCGACGGCCGGCGGTGGTGCAGCTCGGCCACGCGCAGTCCGACGTTGCCCATGCCGTCGTCCCCGTATTGATGGCGATACTCGACCGCCGGGGCGGTCTCCAGCGGCGTCGCCGCGCCGATGCGGGGATAGCGCGGCGGGTCCAGGTGCTCGATGATCGCCTGGACGTTGCGGCTGGCGCGGTCGGCCGACACCACCCCCTCCACGGCGGTCACGGCGGTCACCTCCAGCTCCGGCTCGAACACCGCCATGCACAGCGCCACCGCACAGTCGATGCCGGGGTCACAATCGATAATTACCTTCCGGGCCATGCAACTCATTCAAACAAAGCGAGAAACGCCGGCGCCGCCTGCAAAAATTCTATGGCCGGCGGCGCCCGCCCACAAGCCTCCCCCTTTTGGGGACTGAAGCGCGGCTGGGAATCTATTGACTTCCCCGGAGAGCGTCTTTAGCATTCCTACGCGCGGGCAGTTTAGTAATGCGCGGTCCGGCAGGCCGCAATTCTCGAATTTGGGGTGCATTGCGTGCGATCACCAGTTCGCCTCCTCGTCTATAGTGTTCTCGCTCCGGCGGTGATTGCTGCGGGCGTCTTTTACGGCGCCTGGCGGGCGACGCAAGAGACGCCGGAGTTCTACGAAGTGGAGATGAAGAAGGACCCGGTCAAGCTGGTCGAGGCCGGCGACGCTATGGAGCAGCAGGTCGCCGAGCTGCACAATGAAGTCCGCCGCCCCGGGCGCTGGGAGGCGGTATTCACCGACGAGCAAATTAACGGCTGGCTGGCGGTCGATCTGCCGGATAAGTTCCCACGGGCGCTCCCCAACGGCGTTTCGGAGCCGCGGGTCGCGATTCAAGATGAGGAGGCGGTCGTCGCCTGCCGGTACAAAAACCCCAAGCTCAGCACAATCTTCTCGATGGGCGTGGAGGTGACGCTCACCGACGAGCCGAACGTGGTGGCGGTGCGGATTCGCCAGGCCCGTGCGGGCTTGATGCCGATTCCGCTCAGCAAACTCTTGGAGCACGCCACCAAGTACGCCTACAAGTCGGAGGTCACGCTCCGCTGGATGCAGATCGACGGAGACCCGGTGGCCCTGGTGACGGTCCCCGCGGATCACGAAGATTTCGTGCACCGCATCCGGATTGAGACAATTGCGCTGCGGGACGGCGAGGTTTACCTTGCCGGCCGCACCGAGGATTCCGAACTGACGTCGCCTCCCTCGTTCCAGCAAGCCTCGGCGCTTGTGGAAAGGCAGAACATCCAGCGCTGATGCTCCTCGTCCCGCGGCTCGCATCGTCGCAGGACGGCTTCACCCTGCAACCGCCGTCCCGACAAGACAATCACGAACTCGTCGGCCGTCTCGCGCGCGATTTGGTACTCGCCTGCATCCCAGCGGCTCACCACGCCGCGGTTCCCGGACACCGGCCCTTCGTACTCCAAATAATCCAGGCGATGATCCGGCAGCCGCATCGCCTCGACGACTTTCCCCGGCTGCGGCGCTTCTGCCAGCGCCCAGGTGCGCAGCACCCCGCCGGACTCCAGCATCAAGTCCCAATGCGTCGGCCGGCCGAACTCCGGCGGCGTCTGGTGATGTAAGACGACGTATCGCGGCATGGGTTCCATACATTCCAGCGCGAGCCACTCGGTCACATCGCAGAAGCGAGCAGCGCGCGGGGCAGGCCGTCTCAAGTCAAGGGATGCGCGGACCTACCGCGCGGCCATTGCCGAGAGTAAAATACCACAGTGAAGAACTCTGGAGGCCATAGCGATGCTCCGCGCTGAGGACATTCAAACCCGACTGAAAGAAAAACCGTTTCGCCCTGTTCGCATCATAGCCAGCGAAGGGCTGCACTACGATATTCTCCATCCCGATTTGGTGCTCGTGGGCCGACGCGATCTGACCATCGGCTATCCCGGAGCAGACAATCCTTCAATTTATGATCAAGTGGTGCGCGTGGCTCTGGCTCATGTCGTAGCTATGGAGGACATCCCAGCGTCCGCTCGGGCTGCTACGGAAAACAACTAGCGCCACGTCAACGCTTATGTCCGAAGCATCGGCGGCCTCGCCGCTTCGTGTAAAATACCAGAATACGCTCGACGATTGGGTCGCGTTGCAGAAGTCGGTCGCCCTCGAACAGCGGATTTGGGTGCGGTTGGGTCCGATCCTGACGCTCGAGGCGATGATCATCGGCTGCTGCCTGCCGGGGACGCTGTTGCTGGCCGCGGTCGGAGAGTTCAACGCGCTGTTGTGGGGCGTGGGACTGATCGTGATCTTCAACGTGCTCGTATTCCTGGCGATCCGCTGGCCGGGGGCGCCCGACCCCAAGATCTTTCGTCCCACGACGCTGGAAATCCACCCGGACTATCTGGAGATCTTCAACGATCGCGGCTGGGAGCGGCGCGACTGGCGGGCGATCGCCCGCGTGCAAGCGGCGCCCGAGCTGCTGATCATGTACCGCGACGACGGCCTGATGTACGTCGTGCCGCGCCGCGCTTTCGCGGCCTCCGCGGCCGCCGACGAATTCGCCGCCGCAGCCCAGCGGTTCCATGAACAGGCCAAAGAACGGCCGCGCGACGACCGACCTGCGGCATGGCAGGAGAGCAGTGGACCGCCCGTGGTGGAAGCCGCGGACACGATGCAGGTTCGCTACACGGCCTCGGCTCGCGAGCTGGTTGAACTGCAAGGCGGCGCCGTCCTCCACACCGTGGAGGAACCGCCGAAGAAGCAGCCGGCCTCGGCCGGCCTGTTCTCGTGGCTGCTCCTGGCCGGGGTGATGGTGATGATGTTCCTGATGATGAAGGCCGGAGGCTCCCCCTTCTCTTCCAGCTTCGCGGCGTTCTTCGTGTTCCATGCGGTGAGCGTGCTGATGATCTTTCCCCTGCTCCGGCTGCTGAGGCTCTTTGCCGGCCGGCGGATGAAGGACTCCCCTTCGCTCACCCACACGCTGACGATTTCGCCGGCCGGGGTGGCCCTCTGGGCGCCGGGCGTCGAGACGCGCAGCGCCTGGGAGACCGTGGATGCGGTGCAGCAGAACCGCCAGTTGATCGCCTTCACCGCCAATCGGCCGGCGCTCATCTATCTGTACGTCATTCCCAAGTCGGCGTTCGCCGACGCCGAAGCGGGCCAGCGGTTCGCCCAGATGGCCGCCCGTTACCGCAAGGCCGCCGCCGAACGGGTCGAGGAGCAGGAGCTCTCCGCCGCTCCCGTCGTCGAATCCGGCAATCCTTACCAGCCCCCGCAGTCGCGGTGAGCGATGCTCCGGGCAGGGCACTGCATTTGCCGCGTTCCGCGCTGTATAAAATAAAGGCGTGGTTAACGCGGCGAGTAGAAACCAAGGGCCATAGGGGGACGGGAGTCCGATTTGACTGAGCTGAACGCGCCGCCGGGCGCTATCTTTCGCGATCGCCAGCGTGCCGAAATCGAGCCGCTCGATCCGCAGATCACCTCGATTCAACCCGGGGGCGGCGTCTGCATGCGCGTCGAATTGGCGTGGGGGCGCGTCCGGAGGGCTTACCTCAAGACGTTCCGCCGAGGCTATGTCAAACGGATGCGGCAATTGCGGCGCGGCGACCGCAACGCCTGTCCCCACGAAGTGCTCGATCCCCGAGACCTCAAGTTTTATCGCAACCAGGGCGGATTCCACTGGGCGCCGGAGAACGACCCATTCACGTGGCGCGACCGGCTCCCGTTCGCCCGCGTCGGACTGGCGGAGCTATTGCTCATCGGCGGCGGGCTATTGCTGCTGACGGCCGTCCTGCTCGCGATCACTCCCTGGCTGGCGATCGCGCCCTGGCTGGCCATCGCGCCGGCCATCACTGCAACGGGCGTAATCTGGTTCTTCCGCAATCCGCGACGCATCGCTCCCGCGGAGTGGGGCGCTGTGGTCGGCCCTGCCGACGGCAAGATCGTCGCCGTCGAACACCTGGAGCACGACGACTTCATCGGCGGACCCGCCGTGCAGATTGGCATCTTCCTTTCGATCTTCAACGTCCATATCAACCGCACTCCCGAAGCGTGCCGCGTGATCGGCATGACCTACCGCCGCGGCAAGTTCCTCAACGCGCTCTTGCCTCGCTCCGCTCAAGAGAACGAGCAACTGACGCTGCGGCTGGAAGAAACGGCTGCGCCGCATCGACGATATGTCGTGCGGCAAATCGCCGGCGCCATTGCCCGCCGCATTGTATGCTGGGTGGTCCCCGGCGAGGAGCTTGCCCGCGGCGAGCAGTTGGGAATGATCAAGTTCGGCTCGCGAACGGAGTTGGTCCTGCCTCGCGAGGACGGACTGGCGGTGACAGCGAAGGTGGGGGACCGCGTGAAAGCGGGCGTCACGATCCTCGCCCGCTATCGGAATGATTGAACTATCGGCGACTTTGCCTGGAGAAAGCATCCTTGAAGCGACTCACCCTGAAGCGCCCTCTCTTGAAGCGACCTCGCGCGATCGCCGTCCTGCCCACTTTGCTGACGCTGGGGAACGCCGCCTGCGGCTTCGCCGCCATCACGTTCGCCACGCAGGTGGATCCCGTCTCGCCCGCCGCAAACCTGCTCGCGGTGGCGGGCCTCTTGATCGTGGCCGCGATGTTCTTCGACATGGTGGATGGGAGCGTCGCCCGGCTGATGCGGCAGACCAGCGACTTCGGCGCCCAACTCGATAGTCTGGCCGATGTGATCAGCTTCGGCGTCGCCCCGGCGATTCTCGTGATTCACTGCTCCTATCACTATCATCCGCGGCTCTTGTGGTGTCTGGCGGTATTGTTTGTTTTGTGCGCGCTGCTGCGGCTGGCTCGCTTCAACGTCGAGACGAGCGACGACGACTCGCACACCTCGTTCATCGGGCTGCCCTCTCCCGCGGCCGCCGGCGCCGTGGCGTCGTTCGCCATTGCCTGGCCCGGGTTCGTGCGGCTGACGGAAGATCACATGCCGGAGCGGGTCCAGGAAATCGGAAGCTGGCTGATCACCGCCACCAGCCTCTCGCTGCCGGTATTGGCGGTGGTGCTGGGCTGCTTGATGGTTTCGCGAATCCGCTATCCGCATGTGTTCAACATCGTGTTCCGCGGCCAGAGCAGCTTTCCGTACCTGATCAAGCTGGTGTTTGCGATGGTGGCCGTCTTCGCCTTTCACGAGCTGGCCGCGCCGCTGATTTTCCTGTTTTTCGTGTTGGAGTCGCCGCTGCGGGCTTTATTTCTCGGCGGAATGGTGCGCCGGTTGCACTCCGTCAGCGGCGACGGGTCGATCCTTGTTTCCGGTGACGAAGATGCCTAACGCCGCTCTGCGCTCCGACCAAAGTAAGCTTTACTACCAACTGGCGGGTTGCTACGAGTCGGTATTCTCCGCCTTTATCCGCGAGCGGATTCAAAGCGCGATTCGCTCGCTGGCGATCCCGTCCGGCGCCCAGGTGCTGGAGGTGGGGGTGGGGACCGGGGTTTCGCTGCCGGCCTATCCCAAGCACGCCGACGTGACGGCCATCGACCTATCGCCCGAGATGCTGGAGCGGGCGCAGCGAAAAGTGGAGCGTCACGATTGGCGCCATGTCCGGCTGCGGGAGATGGATGCACTGAACCTGGAATACCCGGATGAGCACTTCGACTACGTGCTCTCCTTTCACGTCATCAGCGTCGTGCCCGACAGCGAGCGGATGATGCAGGAGATGGTGCGGGTCGCGAAGCCCGAGGGGACGATCGTCTTAATCAACCACTTCCGCAGCCGCTTGCCGTGGGTCGCCTCCGTGGTGGACCGGCTTGATCCCGTAACGCGGCGCCTAGGCTGGCGCACCACGCTCCGCCTCGATGACGTGGTCGAGGTCGATGAGCTGCGCGTGGAGCGGGTGTACAAGACCTCGCCGGCCTCGCTGTTTACCGTGGTGCAGGCCCGCAAGCCGACCATGCAAAGCGCTGCCAGCCGTTCCCGACGCCAGCGCGCCGAGGCGTCTTGACCCTTTGAGAGTCATCCAGTAACACAAGGGCTTAGAGTGGCCGCCGCGACGGCGGCGCGGGTCAATCGTTCTCGAACAATCCAAGGAACCATCGGCTGTGAGCATCGTACGCATCGGATCGAACGAAAAATACGCGTCCCACTGGGACGAGGTCTTCGGCGGCAAAAAGGGCAAGTCCGCCGCCAAGAAGAAGACGGCGAAATCTCCCGCCAAGCCCGCCAAAGCGAAAACCTCGGCCAAGAAGAAGGCCGCCAAAAAGAAGAAATAACAAGTACAGATCAAATTCGGTCGCCTGCGATCCGCGAATCCGGGCGCCACGGAACAAAGAGGAAGCAAAGGATGAAGGTCCAACTTCGCTACTGCGCCGCGTGAAACTATGAGCCCGCGGCCGTCAGTCTGGCGGCCAAGATTCTCACCGCCCACAAGCAGCGCATCGCCGGCCTGGAGCTGGCGCCATCCTCCGGCGGCTGCTTCGAGCTGACCGTCGGCGATGAATTGATTTACTCCAAGCTCGCCACGGGCGAATTCCCCGACGAAGCCGCCATGGT
>JAHWKS010000882.1 GCA_019347795.1 Planctomycetota bacterium
CGGCTCGTCGCAACACGAAAGCCGCGCCGCCTGACGTGGAGGCGAGTCTCCAACTCGGCTGCTCTCGCGATCACCGTCCCGATTGAAGCGGGTGACTACTTCATTGCCAACAGCGGCGAGACACAGCACGATCGCTTCTCTCCTCCGCCTCGCCCGCGGCTGCTCCGATTGATGAATCGCCTCGAAGCGTTAGGATGAGCGTTTGCCCGCACACCCTTTTGCGAGGAGCGATGTCATGAAAGTCGCCACGATCACGACCAAGAAGGGCGATATCCGCGTTCAACTGCACGACGATAAGGCGCCGAAGACGGTGGCCAACTTTGAGAAGCTCGCCGGCGAGGGCTTTTATAACGGCCTCAAGTTCCACCGCGTCATCAAGGACTTCATGATCCAGACCGGCTGCCCCAAGGGGACCGGCACGGGCGGGCCGGGCTACACGTTCGAGGACGAGTTCCATCCCGACCTCAAGCACGACGGGCCGGGCGTCTTGTCGATGGCCAACGCGGGACCGAACACGAACGGCTCGCAGTTCTTCATCACGCACGCCGCGCAGCCCCACCTGGACGGCAAGCACTCCGTGTTCGGCCGGGTGATCGAGGGGCAGGACGTGGTGAATCAGATTGCTCAAGGCGATGTGATGGAGCAAGTCACCGTCAGCGAAGAGTAGGTCCGCACATGCCGGCCGGAGCCTGGACCGAAGAAATCGTCGGCGGCCATCCCTGCGAGGTCTATGAGCCGCCGCAGCGGAATGAGCATGGCTTCGTCGTGGTCTATCTGCACGGCGTGCACCTTTCGCGGCTGCGCGATCATCCGCCGTTTGCGGAGCAGTTCGACCGCTTCGGCCTGCCGGCGGCGGCGCCGGTCACGCAGCGGAGTTGGTGGACTGACAAGATCTGCGAAGAGTTCGACCCGCACATCTCTGCCGAGCAGCACATCTTAGAGAACGTGCTGCCGTTTCTCGAAGAGCGATGGGGGAGCCGCCCGCCGCGGATCGCCCTCTTGGGCACGAGCATGGGCGGCCAGGGCGCGCTGCGGCTGGCGTACAAGCATCCCCACGTCTTCCCGATCGTGGCCGCCATCTCGCCGGCGATCGACTATCACACGCGGCTGAAGGAAGGGGACGAGACGCTGGCCGGGATGTATCCCAACTCGGAGGCGGCCCGGCAGGACACGGCCATCCTGCACGTCCACCCGCTCAACTGGCCCCGGCATCAATTCTTCTGCTGCGACCCGGCCGACCTCCGCTGGTGGGAAAGTGCCGACCGCCTGCGAATGAAGCTCTCCTCGCTGGGGATTCCCTTTGAGTGCGACCTGGAAACCGAAGGCGGCGGCCACGGCTTTTCCTACTACAACCGAATGGCCGAGAAGGCGGTAACATTTCTCGCCAAGCGATTGGAGCAGGAGCGATTGCGGTTGGTGTAGTGCGTCGATCAGGCGTGCCGAACTCGTGGCTCGGATTGGCCGTTTCTTCGCCACAGCCAGACGCCGCAGATGGCGGCGAGGGTGGATAAGGCGGCCAGGGCGCCGTACTTCTGCCAGTCTTCGGCGAGGTAGCCGGCCAGCGCGGCGCCGAAGCCCCCCAGGCCGAAGGTCATCGTGAAGCTCATCCCGTAGCCGAAGCTGCGGCGGCGCCGGGGCGTGTACTTCGAGACGAGGCTGTTGTAAAGCGGCTGATACATGAAATGCACCAGGGCGAACGTCCCGGCGGCTGCCACGCGTCCCCACCCTTCGGCGAAGGCCATCGCCGCCAGGCACGGCGCATTCAGGAGCGTCACTACCGTCAACTGCCGTTCGAGCTTCGCCGGATGTGCGATCCGACCGGCGAAGTATTGCCCGATGCAGCCGACGAACAATACGCCGCTGGTCCAGAGGGCCGCCTGATCGACGTTCCCCGCCGCCCGCAGCGAGTCGGTCACGTTTACCTCGCTCAGATAGCGGACGAGGAAGCTCAACGCCCCGGCGTAGACCATCCCTTGCAAGACGCCGATCGTGGAAAGTCCCGCGAAGGAGAGCCAATCGGCCGCGTCCTCCGTCTTCCCCGGCGCCGCGGTCCGAGCCGCGTGGCCGGGATCGCCGTTCCGCAAGGAGTAGAGGACGAAGAGCGCGCCGAGGATCGCCGCCGGAACGGCGAGCATCCAGAAGTACCGCTCCCACGAAAATCCGCTCGAGATGGCCGCCCAGGCCAACAGCGGCGCGGCGCCGATCCCCACCGAGCCGAACACGCCGTGCATTCCCAGAGCTCGGCCGCGATTCTCGGGCGTGGTGACGTGCGAGATGAGGGCCAGCCCCGCCGGATGATAGATCGAGGCGGCGGCGCCCATCGCGAACATCAGCACGAACAAGGCCGGCAGCGGCGCGGCCAGCCCGATGAGGATGCAGCACAAGCCGCCCGCCCACAGATACGCCGCCAGCATCCGCGCCGCCCCGTACCGGTCCACCAGCGCGCCCGCCGCCAGCGCCCCGAATCCCCACGGCATTCGAAAGCAGAAGATCAGCCAGCCGGTGGCGACGGTCCCGACGCCGTAATCCCGCGCCGCCAGCGGCTCCACGCTGGGAAACGACAGCTCGAAGAAGTGGGCCATCGCATGCGCGCAGCAGACAAGCAGGATCAGCGTCGTCGCCGTCGCCGCAGCCGCGGGAGCGGTAATCGAACGCGGCGCAACCTCAGCCGGCGCCGCATGCTCTTGGGAAACCATGCGTCGGAGGAATCCGGAGGGGAAGGAAACATCGACGGGGGACAGTCATTTTACCCGTCTTGGTCAGAATTGTGCAGTTGGCGCCCACCTTGAGCTGCAATTCAGACGTAAGGCGGCGCCAACGAAAGCGCCCTCACGTCTCATTCCACGTGGTACGTGAATGAGCCGTAGCGCTGTGGCGCCAGGCCGGCGTCTTCCCAGCCGTAG
>JAHWKS010000883.1 GCA_019347795.1 Planctomycetota bacterium
TTGGAGTGAATACCTGGGGTTCTCCGGTGGGCGAAAACTTGGGGTTTGCGATCGCTTCCCGGCATCTCCAGGAACTTTTCGAGACGGCCGGCGAAGACTACATGCCGCTCGCCAGCTTGCCCGCGGTGCGTGATCACAAACTCCCCGCCACTCCGGACGGCGGACGAGCCGAGCCCTCACCGCCGCCACCGGCATCCCTCACGGTAGCATCGGAGGAAGGACTGAGTCGCGCGCTGCGCGAAATCGACCGCCAGGCCGAACTGAACCGGCTCAACGAAAAGATCGCAACGCTGCGGAAGGAATTGGCGGTCATCGAAGTGGAGGGGGCAACCCTGACGGCGGAACGCGGCGAGATTATGTCCAAGGGCGCCACTGCCTATGCGAGGGGATCGCAGATCGCCAGCCGAATCGCCGCCGCGCGAGTCCGCGTTGCTGCGATTGATGGCGCGGTCCAAAATCGCGAACTCGCGATCGCTGGCGCCCCGGCCTTCAATGATGGCGAATCCGCCCCATTCACCGCAGCGGGAATCGAGTCGCTCATGCAGGAGCGGCTGCTCATTATCGCTCTAGTCAACTCGCTGGTTCGCGAAGGGCAGCAGATCGAGGCTTTGTATGCCGGTTTCGACCTGCGGGCGCGGAATCTCTTGTCTCAGTTGCGCTACAAGGAACGGCAGAGATCAATCCTGCGGGCTGAATTGCGGGAATTGCTTGCGGAGTACGAAGCCCTCGCGGCCTCCGCCGACTAACACCGGCGGAGCGTGGCGTCGGGCGGCGCTAACGCCGCGAGCAGGATCGCCAAGTGCTCCTGGCCGGGAGAACGATGCGCGCAAGCTGCCCATCCCCGGCCTCGCGGCGACGGACGATTGACGGCGTGATCGAGTTCGTCAGGTAAAGGCCACCGGCGCAAGCCGGCATGTTCCGTGGCCAAGGGGAGTCGTCACACCCGCTACCGCATTCGCCTTCCAAGAATTGAGCTGCGTTCCAACGTAAGTTCAATCACAGTAGACCGAAACCTTCGACCTTCTTAGGCACTTTTCCAAGGAAAAACTCGATTTCACCCCGCCGAACGGGCTTCTCAATGATTCGCGCCCATTCTTGCCTTTTCCAAGCATTTGCGCCATGCTCAGGATCGCAAAACCGAACTTACCGTTTTTGCACAAGGCGGACGCAAATCAGCATGAACCAGCCGGACAAAGACGACGGTATGGACATCAAGATGGCCGTTGGAGCGGTGCGGTGGGGGGCTTGGCTCGCGCGGAAGGTCCGGTGGAACCGGATGGTCTGGCGTGTGAGGGACCGAGCGCTGTTGAACATTGTGCGGCAGGCGCACTGCCAGACGGTACACCCTATGCGTCAACTCGCCATGGCGATGCGAGTCGATGATCCATTCCTGGCGTCGATTCTAGCCGTTCAGGTTTGCAATGGCTGCCACAACGCAATGGCGAACTTCCTCGAGATCCCTGAGTCAAGTTTGCACTGCTGCCTGAAACTCGTCAGGAGGCAAGGCGACGCCGACGAAATCGGTACGGTTGGCCGATCAGAGCCATTCGACGGACGGCCAATTAAACCACCAGAAGAAGATGCCCACCCGATCCAGAGCAATTCCGTCTGGTCTTCGCTCTATGGGGTCGATGATGGCAAATCGAGGTGGCGTCAATTTCGTTGCTTCGCGTGCAACAACCTGCCGTCACACGACGATTTCCGATGTTCCCGCGAGGGGTGGAAGATGTATTACAGGTCGGCCCTTGTTTACCCGCTCCGCTGCCCCGCGGACGTTCAGGGAAACGATATGCTGATCATGGGCTTTCTGGCATTCGATTCGCCCGATACCAACGCTTTCCGCGGCTTGCCTGATATTTTCAACTACCGCGACGCTCCGCACGAGTACCACCACCTCCTGGAGGACTCGACAGCGTTTCATCTTGGTGCTATTTTTGCAGACGTGCTAGGCACGTTCCTAGGAGCCGTTTACAAGGATTGGTCGAACCCCGATGGATTAGAGAGGTTCCATGCCATCGAACCCGCCCCAGCCGCCCAACTCCCAGCACCCGGCACCGCCAGCGACCCCACCAGCACCGAAGGACCCGAAACTCACCTCAGTGGCGACACCTGAAAGATACTTTCAGGCGGCGTACCAGACGCTTTCGAGGATTGCCGCGAGCCAGAAGGGTAAAGGCAAGTAGCTTGCACAAGCGCTGCTGTAGTGCCCTCTCCTATCTCGTCGCGGCCGTTCTCTGCATCGCGGACCTGCTTCCTAAAGGGCCCCTCCGGCGCCGACCGTCCAGGCGACCGACTGCGAGCCCATCGCGGCGGCGCTCGCTGCCGAGAATGCGTCGCTGGCCGCGGAAATTGCGGTCAAGGATGATTGGCGTGCTGAAGGGCGCGAACGGGCACGAACCAACGGCCGCGGGCTTGCCGGCTTACAGCAAAGCCAGCCCCCCGCTTGAACTCCTCCGCATCGGGTGACGTGCGCCGTATCTCTCCGGGTGCGCGGGTCCGACTCGTGGCTATGCGGTGCCAAATTGATCGGCGCCGCCGGATGGCTCTCGCTGCCGCCTCCGCTTCTTAGGTTAGCTCATGGAGCACATGAGCAAGAAGGCTTATAATCTGCGTCTGTCGCCAAGCCCGTTTGATGGAACCACAGAGACGCACAATGGCCGATGCTTACTCGCTGATTCGAGACGCCGTCCTCAACAAGAAGACCGTCGTGGCAACGTACGACGGCTACGAGCGACGAATGTGTCCGCATGTGCTCGGGACAACTAAGGGGCAACGGCAAGGGCTCTTTTATCAGTTCGCCGGAAACAGCCGAAGAGGACTGGAAGCGGACGGATCGCCAGCAAATTGGCGCTGCGTGCGCATTAGCAGATTATCGAACGTCCGCATCGAAGACGGCGA
>JAHWKS010000071.1:0-8852 GCA_019347795.1 Planctomycetota bacterium
CGTCCGCTCCGCGACCCGCGATGCCGCGTTTGCGGCGTCCGCGGCGAAGTCTGCGCCGGCCGCACCCGCAAGGTGCAAGGCCGCCGGCCGTATCACCCGCTGGCGCGCCAACTTGGACAGCACAAGCTGCACGAATTGATCGCCGCCTACAATCTCCGCAACATTGTCACATCCGCGGGCTACTCTTCGTAGTGGAACCCTAGCCGGCGATGGTCGAAGTCGGCGTCGGTGAGGCCGACGTTGAGCTTTACGTCCTGGTAGGTGAACTCGCCGAGCAGGATCGGATCGTTGTCGGCTGCGGCGGGCCAGTTGTAGAAGTCGAGGCGGACCGGCAGGCGCCAGCCTTCGTCGATGAAAACATGGGCGACGTGGAAGTCAAGGTCCGACTGCCGCTGTGGATGTATGATGCGGACCGCCATGCAGGGGCGGTCGTCGATCTTTGCGTTCTGGAACCACTCGACGCGGGTGTTGTCGCCGGAGGGGTCGGCGGCGATGTCGTCCTCCATCTGCTCGATCGCCCCGCGGAGCATGTTGTGGATGCCGATGGTGGTGATCGGCATCCGGGTTTCCCGCGCCGCCAGGCCGCCGTCGGGATTGATGCGGAAGGTGATCCCTCCCTCGCGTTGCCGCACGAGCATCCTTCCGTCGAAGGCGCCGTCGATAAACAACAGGCGCCGCCCCGCCGCCTTCCGCGGCGCCTGGAACTCCAGCAGCACCGCCAGCGGCCGGACCTGCCGGCCGTCGTCAAACTTCGCCGGGCGAACGCGGGCGAGAATGATATGGTGCGTTTGAAGCGTCCCGTCGATCCGCTCCCGCTTTACGATTCGGCACGTGTAGTCGTGCACGGCCCGCTCCAGATAGTCGATCTCCTTCCGCGCCAGCCGCAATACCGGATCAAGCGGATGTTCCGGCGCCGCCTGCAGCGGCCGCTCGGCGACGCGGAGCGCCGGTTGAGCCAGGGAAGGACCCGCGAGTGCGGCGAAGAGGCAGCCAATCAAGGGAATCGTCAAATAACGCATGAGGCCGAAGTCCGAATAGGACGGGGGGCGGATTTTCCTTAAACTTACCATAGCGACGGGGGCGCCGTCGATTTTCGGGATTGATGAGGAGTCGAATACGGACGTGTCGCAATCTTCGCCGTCAACAGGGCCGAAGCCGGGGCCGCGCCGCACCTCGCGCGGCAAGCCGCCGGCGAACCTCGCGGTTGAGGCGGCGAAAATCATCGGCGGCGGCGTGCTGGGCATTGTGATCGCCCTGGCCATTCTCAAGTACGGCATGAAGGTTTCGTGGCTGAACGAGTCGATCGACGACAACGGGCCGCCGGTCGCGATCCAGGATCGTTCTCGCAGCTCGGAGTCTTCGCAAACGGCGTCCTCGCGGCCTCGCCGAAAGCACGACGCGCCTTCGCCCGAAAAGCAGGCGGAGATTCGCGCAGACATCGACGCGATCTTTGCGAAGCAGCTTTCGGGCCAACTGTCCGACGAGCAGAAAAGCGAGGTGGCGCTGCGGCTGGCGCAACTGGCGGATGAGGCGGAAGATAGTCCGGAAGAGCGATTTGTGCTGCTGCGAAAGGCGGCCGAGCTGGCGGTCGAGGCGGGAGACCTCGATCGCATGACGGCGCTGGTGCAGGAGATGGCCGGCGAGTTCGATTTTGATCCGCTCGCCGCCAGGGCCGCGTTCCTGAAGCAGTTCGCCGGTGAGGCCGATGAGGCGGAAGAGCTCGACTCGCTCGTGCTCCATGCGAAGCTGACGATCGACGACGCCCGGGCGATGGACCGTTACGAGCTCGCCGTCGCCCTGGCCGAGGCGACGCGCGTCGCCTGCCGCCGGCCGGAGGGAGCGAAGCATCGCGAATACGTGGAAGAGGGATGCGAGCGGCTGGCGATTACGGCGCGTCGTTGGAAGGAGTATCAAGACGCGCGGAAGACGCTCGAGACGACGCCGGAGGATCCGGCGGCGAACCTCACGGCCGGCCGCTGGCTGTGCTTGGAGAAAGGGCAATGGAAGCAAGGCTTGGCGAGTCTCGCCCAGGCGGGAAATCATCCGCTGGCTGAGGCCGCTCGCCGCGACCGGGCCGTTGCCGCGCTTCCGGTCGAGAGCCCGGCACAAATGGTGGAAGTAGCGGACCAGTGGTTCGACGCCGCGCTGGCCGACGAGGAAGACCACGGCTTCCTGGGCCGCGCGCACTTCTGGTATACCCGGGCGCAGCCGTTGCTGAGCGGCGAGCAGGCGACGCACGTCGAGAACCGCCTGGACAACATCTTCGCCTATCCCGCCGCGCGGCACGTGTTGGGAATGTGACGCATGACCCACCTCCTCTTTCCCGGCCGGCATCACCTGCTGACCGGATTTCAACTCGATTACCTGACGTGGACCACGAGCGGCGATCCAGCGGAGCTGCGGGACGTGGATGGGAAGCCGCTCGATCTGGCGACGCCGATCGACGCGGTGATCTGGGCCATCTCTTCGGCCAATCACGCCAACACGCGGCGGAACCCGCTGCCGGCGCATCGACGGGAGGCGGCGATTGAGGAGTTCGCACGCGATCTGGACGTTCCCTCATTCGTCTACCTGATCGACGATCTGGGGCACACGCCGCGTTATGCCGAGTACGTGCTCAAGAAGATCGAAGTGGACAGCCAGGGGCGTTTTCGCCTCACGCCGGAGAATGCCGTCGTCGGCTGCTCTACCCCGCAGGTGATCGCGATGTTTGAGCGGCTGGGGTTCCGCATCCTGCCGTTCGAGTTGACCGACCGTGAGCAGGAGACGTACGCCGACCTGCGGCCGTGGGACCTGATCGAATCCTTGGTGGAGACGGGGCTGGCGGGGCGGGAGTGGCGGACCGATCGCACCTTCGTCACCAAGACGGCACGGGCCACGCGGCGGATGTTTGACAAGTACGGCTACGGCGATTTGATCGTCGATCTTCATCGCCGGCCGATCCTGACCGACGACGGCGATCTGACCGCCACGCGGAACTACAACACCTACGTGCGCTCGTTCGACGAGGGGGCGCCGCGGAAGTACGCGCAGATCGGCCATTTGATCCTGCCGGGACGGATCGTCGATATCGGGTGCTGCACTGGCTCGCTGATCCGCGAGATGACCCGCGACGACCGGCTGCGCGAGTCGGACTTTTACGGCATCGAGGTGGCCAGGCCGCTGTACGCGGAGTGCCTGCACCGCAAGGAGCAGGGCGCCTTCCAGAACGAGAACGTCTTCTTCTACCAGCGCGACTTCGCCGCGGGACCGATCTTCCCAGAAGGCTCCGTCAACACGTTCACGACGGTCGCCCTGACGCACGAGATCGAATCGTACGGCGGCCGCGACTCGCTGCTGCACTTCCTCGATCTTCTCTATCGCCAGACGGCGATGGGCGGACGATGGGTGAACCTCGACGTGTTGGGACCGGAAGATCGCGACGAGACGGTTTACCTGCGTCTCCGCCGCGACGACGGCGTTGAGGAGAATGCAGCGGGCCGCGAGTTCGACGCCGACGACCGGGAGGCGTTGCGGGCGTACCTCGCGAAGCTTTCCACCTACGGCCGCTTTCAGCGCTTCGCCCGCGACTTCCGCCGCGAAGAAGGATACGAGATGCATTACCGGGAAGCGGCGCTTGCCGGCGAGCCGCTGATCGAGCTGCGGCTGGAGGACGCCTGCGAGTTTCTCAGCAAGAAAGATTACCTCGATAACTGGCAGAGCGAGCTGCACGAGCGGTTCTGCTTCTGGAGCTTCGCCGACTGGCGGGCGGCGGTGGAGCAGGCCGGCTTCCGAATCAACCCCACCTCCCACGCTTTCGTGAACGACTGGCTGGTCGAAAACCGCTACCGCGGCCAGGCGGACCTGCTGGCGAAGGTGAACGGCGAACCGGCCCCGCTCCCCTACCCGCCAACGCACTTCGTGCTGGCGGCGGACAAGGCGTCCTAGCGCGTGCGATTAGCGGCGACCTTAACGCTTCGACCGCCGACCCCGCCGGGGGCTGCCATTGATGATTTCCAAGCTGGTCACCAGCAGAAGATCAATAATCTCGAAATGGTCATCGCTGGTATACACGACGAATGTGCGGCCGCCGCCGAATGCAGCAAACTCCGGATGCTGGATATCGACTTCACGGCCGTCCGCCAAGTGAGCGCGGAAGGGACGGAACGGCTGAGCGCTGAGCATGTCGCGAAGTTGCTCGGTGGTCATGCGACCATTTTAAATCGAGCGATTCGGCGGCGACAAGCGCATAGAATGGCCCACGGATGCCGACCCTCGGGTATCCATTGCCAGATTTTGTTGTGGCCACGCCGCTAACCTCTCGCTCGCCTTGTGCAAGCGTGGGTCATCGGTGGGTCGGCTTTGCCATCCGTGGTCTTCTCCTGGCGCCACCTTGCGCGTCGGCTGGTGGCGATGGTAACATGGCGGGATGAGTGAACCTTCAACGATGCATGCGTCTTCGCACGTCCCCGATGCGGCGGGGCGGTTCGGCGAGTTCGGCGGACGGTATGTCCCCGAGACGTTGACCTATGCGCTCGATCAGCTTGCGGAGGAGTATGAGCGGGCGGTCAAAGATTCCGCGTTTCAGGCGGAGCTGGACGAGCTGTGGAAAAACTACGTCGGCCGGCCTTCGCCGCTGTATCATGCGCGGCGGTTGAGCGAGCAGTGCGGCGGGGCTCAAATCTGGCTCAAGCGGGAGGATCTCAATCACACCGGCGCCCATAAGATCAACAACACGCTGGGGCAGGCGCTGCTCACGCGGCGAATGGGAAAGACGCGGGTGATCGCCGAGACCGGCGCCGGGCAACACGGCGTGGCGACCGCCACCGCGTGCGCACGCTTCGGATTGCCGTGCGTCGTGTACATGGGCGAAGAGGACATCCGCCGCCAGGCCCCCAATGTGTTCAGCATGAAGCTGCTGGGCGCCGAGGTGCGGCCGGTCACCAGCGGTTCGCGCACCCTGCGCGACGCGATTAACGAGGCGATGCGGGATTGGATGTCGAGCGTCGAGACGACGCACTACATTCTCGGCTCGGTGGTGGGACCGCATCCGTTTCCGCGCATCGTGCGGGACTTTCAATCGGTGATCGGCCGCGAGGCCCGCTCGCAGAGCCGGGAGCAGCTCGGGCGGCTGCCGGAGATGGTGGTGGCCTGCGTCGGCGGCGGCAGCAATGCGGCGGGGATGTTCTATCCGTTTGTCGAAGACGAGGGAGTGGAACTGGTCGGCGTCGAGGCGGGAGGCCGCGGCGAGCTGCCGGGCCAGCATGCCGCCACGCTCAGCTTTGGCCATCCCGGCGTCTTGCACGGCAGCTACAGCTTCGTGATGCAGGATGAAGACGGCCAGACGTGCGACGTACACTCGATCTCCGCCGGACTGGATTATCCCGGGGTCGGACCCGAGCACAGCTATTGGAAAGCTTCGGGCCGCGTTCGCTATATCCATTGCCGCGACGACGAGGCGATGGCCGCCTTCGACGCCCTCGCCCGCAACGAAGGCATTTTGCCCGCCTTGGAAAGTTCGCACGCGGTCGCCAAGGCGATGGAGCTGGCGTCGCAGCGGAGCAAAGAGGAGGCGATCATCGTCTGCCTCTCCGGCCGCGGCGACAAGGATGCGGCGGAGATCGCAAGGCTGAAGGGGAATGCGGAATTCGGAATGCGGAGCGCGGAATGAGCCCAAGGGTTTTTCCGGCGGAATCGACATCGAGACGAGTCAAATGTCCAAGGATACAACCACGACGGATGAGCGACTAAGACGCGAGTTGCAGATTGCCTTCGATCAAGCGGATCGAGGGGAATGGGTGGTGTGGGATCCCGAGAAGATCAAGCAAGAGGGGCGTCGCCGGCTGGCGGAGTAGCGCAAGCAATAACCGGCGTGGGGAACAATGTCAGCCATCGATCAAGTTTTCCAGCAGCTTCGCTCCCAGGGACGCAAGGCGTTTATTCCGTTTGTCACGGCGGGCGATCCGGATTTGGACTTCACGGCGGACGTGCTGCGGGAGCTGGGGAAGCGCGGGTGCAGCCTGTGCGAGATCGGCGTTCCCTACAGCGACCCGATTGCCGACGGGCCGGTCATTCAGGCGTCGTACACGCGGGCGCTGGAGCGGAAGATCAAGCTTCGCGAGATTCTGGGAATGACGGCTCGCGTAAGCCGGGAGATCGAGGCGCCGCTGGTGACGATGGTCAGCTACGCCATCGTCTACCGTCATGGACTGGAGGCGTTTGTCCGCGAGGCGAAGGAGACGGGTGTGGCCGGGGCGATCGTGCCGGACCTCTTAGTCGAGGAGTCGGGGCCGCTGGCGGAGATTTGCCGCCGCGAGGACTTCAGCCTGATTCAACTGGTGACCCCCACCACGCCGCGGGAGCGGGCGGTGCGGATCGCCGACGCCTCCAGCGGCTTTCTTTACTGCGTGTCGGTGACGGGCATCACCGGGGAGCGGCGATCGCTGCCCCCGCAGCTTCTGGAGAACATCGCCTGGCTGCGGGAGCAGACGGAATTGCCGCTCTGCATCGGCTTCGGCGTCAGCCAGCCCGAGCACGTGCAGCAGTTGGCGCCGGTCGCCGACGGGGTGATCGTCGGCTCGGCCATCGTCCGCCGCATCGCCGAAGCCGCCGTCCATCCCCGCGATCACGTGCTGGCGGACGTGGGCCGGTACGTCGAATCGCTCATGGCCGCCCTAAATCCCGATGGCGCCGCCTGAGTGACGACGGGCCGACTTTGCGAAAAATTCCGCCAAACCTTTTCCCGAGGGCTGCCGATAATTTGGCTACTTCTGAGCTTGCCGCAGCTATAATTGCTACGGCCTAAGGCCAGGAAACCTCCGACAGCATTCGGCAGAGGGACCAAACAAACCGGGGTGGCCCGGATCAACCAAACGGCTAGTGCAGAAGCACGCCTGATCCGCGCCAGTCTCCCAGCGACTCCACTCGTCGCCCAATCGGTCGGGGTTTCATATAAAGGCCGCGGACGATTCCTCCGGAAGCGTCTTGCGGCTTTTTTGCTGCGCGGGTATATCCCCCAAGGGCCGACGCTCCGCTGCCGATAAAGAGCCTAGGAATCGGCTGTTTTCCTCCCACCACCGGGCACGGATGCCGCTGCCGGAAGCACATCGCCGCCTCGACCGGCATTCCGCGACTGCGCAGCTTGCGCGGATTCTGCGACTTCCGCGAATCGTCTTGGCGGCCCTTTTCGGCATATGTCTTCTCCCATCCGGATGTTGCTCCCTTTCCTGGCGGCCGGACGCGAACGAAGTCGTCGCCGCCCGGGAGTTGGCGGGGCAAGGCCTGGAGGCTCAACAGGATGGGAATGACGCCGAAGCCGCCGAGCGCTTCGCTCAGGCGATCGAAATCTGCCCCGTCGATGAGCGGTGTCGCCGCCACTACGCGGAGGTTCTCTGGCGGCAGGGAGTGGGAGTTGAGGCGATCAACCAAATGTCCGAGGCGGTGCGCCTCTCCGGCGGCGATCCGCTGCTGCGGGTGCGACTGGGCGAAATGCACCTGGCCATGGGCGATCATCAAAGCGCCCTTCGCCAGGCGGATTTAGCGATCGCCCGCGCCGGCGATCTTAGTCCGGCATGGGCCCTGCGGGGAGACCTCTTCCACCGCAGCGGCGAGCTTCCCGAGGCGTTGGCCTGTTATCATCGCGCCCTTCGGTACGAGCCGCAGAACCCGCCGGTGCAGATCGCCGTGGCCCGAATCCATCGCGATATGGGCCGGCCCGAGCGATCGCTGGCGGTGCTGGATGCGGCGGTCGATCAGTTCTCGCCGGGCGCCCCGCCGGTGGAAGTGCTGGTGCATCACGGACGGGCGCTCAAAGAGTTGGGCCGTTTCGACCAGGCGGTCGAAAGCCTGAAGGCGGCCGCCGAGCGGAGCGGCCGCGACGCGGAGATCTTCTACGAACTGGCGGATGCGCGGAGGCAGGCGGGCGATCTTTCCGGCGCGAAATTGGCCGTCCGGCAAGTGCTGGAGATCAATCCCCACCACGCCGCCGGCCGGCAATTGGAGATCGCCCTTCGCCAGCCGCAGCCGGTGGCCGCCACGCTCACGCGGTAGACGAGGCCTTTCAGCGGCCGCCGTCGGCGAGCTTCCGATGAGCGATGGCCGACTTGATGACCTGCAGGTACTCCTCGCTCCCCAGCGCGTGGTCGGCCACCAGGGCGAACACTCCGGAGGGAAGCTCATCCCGCTCCAGGGCGAGCGTGGTGGAGACGATCACCGGCGGCGGATCGCCCCGCTCCTCCAGGTCGGCCAGCAACTCCGCCACTCCCAGGGTGCGGAAGAACCATCCCACGATGATGCAGTCGGGCGGCGTCTCGTAGTTGTGCAGATAGTTGCCGACGCTATCGAACGTGGACACCAGGAAGCCCTGCTTCCCCAGCACCAGCTCGAAGAGGCGGTGATCGAGGACGCGGCTCTTGATCACGTCCACGCGCGGCGGCGACAATCGCCCCGTCCCGCCGCAGCCGCGGCACGCCTCAACCACCGTCAGGCCAACGTACTTGCCGCTGCCGCCGCACTCGGGGCACACCGCGCGGCTTTCGCTCTTCCGTCGTTTCATCGCGGGGACCTCCTCACCTAGAAGTGTAGCGAATCGCCGCCGCGCGACAAAGCACCCGCCGGCGGGCGGCGACGGGCGCACCGAGCGACAGTCGGCGACGAGCTGCAGATGACGGGGCCCGTCAGGGGTCAGGAGTCAGGAGTCACGAAGCGGCGGTTGGTTTGGCGCCGCTGACTCCTGACTCCTGACCGGAATCTGGACGCCGTTGCGCGTTGTCATGCGCCGCCCGGCAGGCGGTTGGTTTGGCGCCGCTGACTCCTGACCCCTGACTCCTGACCGGAATCTGGACGCCGTTGCGCGTTGTCATGCGCCGCCCGGC
>JAHWKS010000071.1:8952-11775 GCA_019347795.1 Planctomycetota bacterium
AGGCGGCGCCTACTCGCCTTGGACGGTGATCACCAGGCGGCGGCCGCCGGCGTGGTTGCGGTGCTCGCAGAGGTAGATGCCCTGCCAGACGCCCAACGCCGGCTTGCCGTTGCGGATCGGGATGCTTACCGAGGCGCCGAGGAGGGAGCTCTTCACGTGGGCCGGCATGTCGTCCGGACCCTCGATCGTGTGAACGTAGGGGAGATCTTCGGGGGCGATGTGGTTCATTGCCCGCTCCAGGTCCGTCCGCACGTCGGGGTCGGCGTTCTCATTGATCGTGAGCGAGGCCGAGGTGTGTTGGATGAAAACGTGCAAGAGCCCCGCCTGGATGTCCGCCACCTCCGGCGCCGTTTCGAGGACGCGGGAGGTGATCAGATGAAATCCCCGCGGCATGGCGGGAAGCGTCAGCGTGTGTTGATGCCATGCCATGGCGATGCATGTCCCTCGCGGAGAAAAAATTTGGTCCGGCGGCGGAATTTTTTCCGGCGTCTCGAGCCGCCGATCGCGGAGCGTGGCCGCTCGGTCTTCCCGATTCTAATGAGACGAAGCGCATCCATCCATCCACGCGCGCTCATCGATTGCGACGCGGGTCGCGCGCGGGCGCCTGGCCATGAGTGCGAGCGAGTTTGCCGTCCCGCTGAAGCTAAGGGGGAAGATTTTCGCCTTGGCCGGATCAGCGGAATTTCGAGGAATCAAAAATGGCCGGCTGGACGACGGCTGTCGGCGCCGGATTCGTCTCGTTAAGCGGCAGCTCTACCGCAACCGCTTATTCCGCCGCGACCGTTTCGCCGCGTCGCCGTCCGGGCGGCAGGGGCGAAAATTTTTGCCCGTGCGGCCGTCGATTGCTTGACAAAAACCGGCGCCGGGAAATAATACATCGCTCTTGGGCATTCACTGCGGCAGACAAAGTGCATCCCCTGCACGAAGAACACACTTGCAAACGGAGTTCGCCCACCGCGACGGACGCCACGTGTGTTAGGTGAGCCTGGTTCGCCCGGCCTCTTCCGCCGCGTGCCAACAAGAAATCAAAGGAACGAGCGGTTCGTTTCCCCAGGTTGCGGCGCCGCGGGCGGCGCAGCGTTTTGTTTTGTTTTGTTCGTTTGGGAGGTTTGTGTTCGGCAATGGCGAAGATCAACAACGTCTTTGAAGCGATCCTCAAGTACGGGCACGACGAGGACTTCCTCCCCCCGGAGGACTCCGAGAATTTCGACCGCACCGACGCCCCTGCGGGCTCGTCGGAGAAGATCGAGATTCTGCGGAAGCGGATCGAGTCGGGCCAGCCCCTGTGGCACCGCGAGGACCGTAAGGACTACGCCGGCCTGACCGGCGCCATCCGGCCCCGCGACTAAAGCGGCGGCAGCAGCAAACGCTCGATGGGCGAGAGGACAGGGCGCTGGCGACAGCGCCCTTTTTTATTGCGCGGATGCTCTAAGAATCTCCCGCGTCCGTGCGTTATCTTGCTGAAGGGCGTTTCTTCCCTTGGGTTTTTGATGTCTGGATCCGACCGTGGCGAATTTGAGGCGTGGATTGCGTCGGTCGTACAGCGGTATGAAGGCTCGTTGATCCGTTACGCCGCCCAATTCACCGGCGACGCGGACCGCGCCCGCGACGTGGTGCAGGACGCCTTCCTCCGTCTCTGCCGGGAAGACCGCGCCCGCGTGGACGGCCATCTGGCCCAGTGGCTCTTCACCGTATGCCGCAACCGGGCGCTGGACGTGCAGCGGAAGGAAAAGCGAATGAAAACGATCACCGAGAGCCAGGCCGCCGCCCATCCCGACCTCGGCCGGGAGCAGGACCGGCGCCTGGAGCAGCAAGACAGCCTGGAGCAGGTGGAGCGGGTCCTCTCCACGCTCAGCGAGAACCAGCAGGAGGTCGTGCGGCTCAAGTTCCAGGGAGGGCTGAGTTACCGGGAGATCAGCGAGGTGACGGAACTGTCGGTCACGAACGTCGGGTTTTTGCTTCATACGGCGCTGAAGAAAATCCGCGAGAAGCTGCAGGCGGAAGGGGCGCTGGTGTGACAGCGCGCTGGCCGCAAGCGTGGTCGCTTGCGGCCAGCGCGAGATCCCGAGGTGGATTGATTGCGACTTTTTGAGAACCGACCCATGTTTGACATGAATGATCCCCGCCTGACCGCCTACGTACTCGGCGAGTTGGACGATCCGTCGCGCGTTGAGCTGGAGGCCGAACTGGAGCGTTCGCCGGAGCTGCGCCGCGCGGTGGAGGAGCTTCGCCGGGCGGCGGAGTTTCTGCGCGAGACGCTCCACAGTGAGCCGGCGCCTTCGCTCACCGACACGCAGCGGGACGCGATCCACGCCGCCTCTCGAGAAACGTCGGCGGCGATCGCCGTCGGCGGGAACTCGAAGCCCGAGGAATCCCCCTTTTCGTCACCAGAGAAAGTCGCCATGAACCCGCAGGAATCGTCCCGTGCAACGTGGTGGTTGGTGGGCATCGGACTGGCCGCGGTGCTGTTAGTGAGCGTGATCAGCGCAGTCGGCTTCAATCTCTTGCCCGGCGGCGATACGGAAGTGGCGATGCAGGGAAAGCCAGCCGCGGACAAATCGTCGGAAACTAAGACGGCGTACGCGCCGGCGGAAACGCCCGAAGTCGAGCCGTCTTCAGCGGACTTCGACAGTTTCGGCGCCGATCTAAACGCTGATCCGTCGCAGTCCGGCGCCTACGCGGCTCCGCACGACGAAACTTCGCGACCGTTGATAACGGAGGCGTATGGCTACAATGATCGGCGGGCCGAGGACGCGGGCGGCGAGCGCTACGCCGGGGGTGGATACGGAGAGCGGATGGATCGTTCCTCGCGCCGCGACAGCG
>JAHWKS010000884.1 GCA_019347795.1 Planctomycetota bacterium
ATGCTCGCCGTCGGCGGCGTCGATCAGCTCCTGCATGCGCGCGCGAATCCAGCGGTCGCGGCGGACCGTCAGATGCGCGCCGATCTGATCCATCGGTGGACGCGACGGGCCCGCGGCGCCCTCCAGGTCCAACCCCGAGAGCTTGAGGCAGGCCTCGAAGGCTTTCTCCGGCTCGCCGCTGGCTTGATATCCGGCGATTAACAGCCGCAGGAACTCCCCTCGCTGGTCGGAGGCCGGATCCAGCCGCTGAATTTCATCCACGTACTCGCGGTGCGCGGCAAAGTCGGCCGCCAGGAACTTCAGCATCGTGTCGATCAAGAGTTGCCGCGTATAATCCTCGGGCGCCAACTCATACGAGCGGCGCAGCGCGGCCAGCGCCTCCTGATCCTTGCCGTCGTGCCGCAGAAGCTGGGCGTGCCGCGCCAGAGCCCACGGATCGTCGGCGTCTTTCTTCAGCCGCTCTTCGACGGTCCGCCGCAGCGGCTCGACCTGATACACGGCGCCGATCCACTGGGCGCCTTGGGACACGATCTGGTCGCGATGGCAAACGAGGTTCCCCAGCGGCTGGTCGGTCTCCACCCGGGCTGCAACGTCGCTTGTCTCGACGTCGATCTGCACCAGCTCATACCGGGCCCGCTCTTCGCCGGCGTCGGAAGCGGTGGTGTGATAGACCGGCTGGTAGTAATTCCCGTCGCTGAGAAAGCCGCGGCCGGTGGGCAGGCCGATCTCCTGCTTCCAGTCGATTTTTCCTGTCACCACGTCCAGCGCCGCGATGTGCGTCTTACCGACCACAAGAGCCCGGCCATCGTGCACGCCGCCGATGAAGAGCGATTCGCCCCGCGGCTGCTGCCAGAGCATCTCGCCGGTGAGCAGGTCGAGGCAGTGGAGATACTCCGACTCCACCGGCGTGACCAGCACACGGCCGTCGGCGATCACGGCGACCGCGTCCGCCCACCGCTTGCCGATGTCCCGCGGCTGCTGCTGATGGCCGCCGAACGCGTTGGGCGCCATCTGGCCCGACGTGTTGCGACGATACTGGTAACCCCACAAGAGCGAGCGAGCGGCGACATCGACCGCGACCACGGCGCCGGCCGAGGTGGGGCACACCAGCACGCCGTCGGCGAACGAGGGCGTGGCGCCCGCCAGGCGTCGATGTGCGTCGTGAAGAATGGTGGCGTTGGATGGATCGACGTGGGCCAACTGCTGCATCCATTGGAGCTGGCCTGTGCGGGCATCGAGCACCACCAGGCGAATCTCCGCATTCACCTCGGCCAGCACGTACAACTGTCCCGAGAGCGGCAGCGGCGGTCCGAGGAAAAAAGCGCCGGCCAGACGCGGCTCGGTTTCGCCCGTCTTGCCGTCGATGATCCACCGCAGTTTCCCTTCGCTCCGCAGGTCGAGGGCGACCAACTGGTTGAACGACTTCTGCGACTTGGTGTTCTCCTGCACTTGCCCGCCGCGGCCCACGACCATGGGCCGCATCCCTTCCAGCGCGAAGCCCAACTCGTGGACGAAGTACACCGCTTCGCCGTCGCTGCTGAGTTGGCCGTAGGGGGCGTCCTCCCAAATCCGCTGCTTCAATTCCTTGCTCCGCTCCTCTTCGGCCTGGGGCATCGGCAGCGCGTCGTCGGAGTGATCGTAGTCTCCCAACCCCGAGTTCGGCGCGGGGAACAGCCATACCCGTTTCCCTTGGCGAAAATCGACGCCCACCACGTGCTCGGGCGTGCGCATGACGACGATGTCTTGGATCGCCAGGGGCTGCGCCGCGGGAAGGGCCGGCACCTGCGCGCTGCGGAACTCCGACTTCTCCAGCCGCGCGATCTGCTCCATCTCGGCCGGGTCGTTCGAGGCCGGCGTTTGCCACACGAACTGCGGCAGCGGGAATCCGCCGGCGGTTTCGGCATTGCGGGCGGGATTGCCGCGGAACAGCGTCCAATCGGACTCACGGGCGCCGCCCTCCCGACGGGCGACCAGCAGCGCGTCCATCCACTCTAAGGCGCTCGCGTCCTCGGCGAAGAGCGGGATCCTCTGCTCGCCGACGCGAACTTTCGCCTCCGGCGTCCGCTGCTTGAGTTCGATCAAGGTCTGCCGAGCGCTGTCGTTCAGGCCCGCCTCAAGCCAGCACTCCGCCAGGAGGATGGAGAGATCGGGATCGTACTTCGCACCCGGATCGTACGCCGCGGCCGCAGGGCCGTGCTTCGAGGCTTGCTCGGACGCCTCGGTCAATCGCTTCAGCCAGAGCGCCCCGGCCAGCGGGCGTCCTCGATTGAGATGAAAACGTCCCAGCAGCATCGCGGCTTCCATGCCCGCCTGGCTGTGGAAGTACAGCCGGGCGACCTGCGAGAGCCGCTCGGGATTGGCCTGCTGGATCGCCTCGTCGAGCATCTGCCGGGCTTCGCGGCCGAACTTCTGCTCATACGCTTCGCGACCGGCGGGAGGCAAGTTGCCGAGCAAGCGGCGGGCCTCGGCCTTGAGGCTCAACTGGGTCCCTTCGCCGGAACCGAGGAAGTAGTCCTCCATCTGCGGATCCACGAGCAGCGCATTGAGGGCTTCCACGGCGTCGCCGAATCGCTCCTGGGCGATCGCCTCTTTGGCGCCTTCCACGAGCTGCCGAAGTTCCCGATCGGGAGGCGGAAAGACGTTGTCCGCTTCCTCCGACGGCGTGGGAGCGTTGAAGAACTGCGCCGCCGCCGGACCTGCCGCCAGCAGCCCGAGTGTGAGGAAGAGGCCGACGGCCGTCAGCCGCCGCATGGTCCCGCGGCGTCCGCCGGCCCTGGCTCGACGATCCATCCTCATCATGTGCGCGCTCCCGAGGTTGAGGGGTTCCATGTGTAGCCTATCTTATTCCTTCTGCGCGGCCCCGGCAACGATTCGC
>JAHWKS010000885.1 GCA_019347795.1 Planctomycetota bacterium
CTCCCGATGAAGACCTCTCCGGCCTGGAGGAAGGCGCTCCCTTCCGCGACCAGTTGGAGATGGACAGCATGGACTTCCTCGACATCGTCATGGAGCTCCGCAAGCGCTACCGCATCCAGATTCCCGAGGAAGACTACCCGCAGTTGGCCAGCATGGAGAGCACCGTCAACTACCTCGAGCCGATCATGAAAGACATGGAGCGCGTGTCGTAAGGGGGGAAATTGCAAAATGAAAAGTGCGAATTGCAAATTGGGTGATCGCCGGCGTGAGAACGCGGGCGTGCATAGGCTGACTCAATGAGATTCCGGTTTCGCAGGTTCGCCTTGAAATTGGAAGAATTGGCCGAGCGGCTTTGTTTGCGCGAATAGCGGTTATGCAAGCCAATGCGCCTGCGAGTCCGATAACCGAAGCTGCGTCGCCCCGGCGCATGCGGTTCTCGCTGCGCGGGTTTATCCTGGGCGTGGGTTTCCTTTGTCTGCTCGCTGCGAACGTCGCCGCGCTCCGCGACATACCTCGGTTGCGGAGTGAAAACCGGCGGCTGCGGGATGAACTGGGCTACCTCACTGTCGAAGATCCCGAGCGGCTCCACCTGATTTCCGTCCCGCGATATGAGGATCTTCGCTGGCAGTGGCGCATCTACGTACCCCGGCGAGACCAGTTCCGTGTGGTTGTGGAATGGGACGAATTCCTCGGCGATGAGACGATACATCGCCGAGCGCAGGCGCCGCTTTCGCCGGGCGAATTTCCTCTTGAACTCGCCATCTACCGCAGCTCCCGAGGCGATTGGAAGCTCTTAATCCACGGGATCGAGACTTCCATTTCTCGCGCGACGGTGCTCGACCTGCAACAGCGATCGTTTTCTCGGCCACTCGGTCGAGCCGGCACATTCACTCCCGAACCGTTCGATCGGCTACCGCTTCTCGAGCAGTTCGACCCCGAGGCGACGTTGTTCGGCGGCGCGGAGGGGGCGCCCGCCGCAAATTTGCAGGTCTTCCTCGTCGATACCCGGCAGGCCCAGCGCCGACCGTAGCCGTTATTCGTTCGCCATCGCAACAGCCAAAACGCCACGCTCATGCCGCGTGATTTTCTCCAAGGCGCGAAAGACGAGTATGACGTCATCGTCATCGGAAGCGGTCTGGCGGGACTGACTGCGGCCAACATTCTCGGCCGCGCGGGGCATTCGGTGCTGCTCTTGGAGCAGCACTACAAGTTGGGCGGCATGGCGACGTGGTTCAAGCGGCCCGGCGGCCACATCTTTGACGTGTCGCTGCACGGGTTTCCCGCGGGAATGATCAAGAGCTGCCGGCGGTACTGGACGCGGGAGATCGCCGAGTCGATCGTGCAGCTCAAGAACATCCGGTTCGATAACCCGATGTTCTCGCTCACCACCACCTACAACCGCGAGGACTTCACGCAGCTTCTGACAGAGCGGTTCGGCGTGCCGGCCGAGAACGTGAAGGCGTTCTTCGACACCGCCCGCGGGATGAATTTCTACGACGACCAAAAGACCACGACCCGGGAGCTGTTCGACCGTTTCTTCCCCGGCCGGGAGGATGTGATCCGCCTGTTGATGGAGCCGATCACCTACGCCAACGGCTCGACGCTGGAAGACCCGGCGATCACGTACGGGATCGTCTTTTCGAACTTCATGGCTAAGGGGGTGTTCACGTTCGAGGGGGGAACCGACCGGCTGATCCAGCTCATGCAGGAGGATCTCGTGAGCAGCGGCGTGGACGTGCGCATCCGCTGCGACGCCGAAAAGATCCTCATTCGCCGCGGAAAGGTGCAGGGGGTGGAGGTGAACGGCCGCACGATCCGCGCCCGGGCGGTGGTGTCTAATGCGAACCTGATGCTCACGATCTTTCGCCTGGCGGGGGAGGAGCAGTTCGACCGCTCGTTCGTGGATCAGGCCCATGAGGTGCGGCTCAACAACTCCAGCACGCAGGTCTACATGGCGATGAAGCCGGAGGAGCAGATCGACGAATCGACCGGCGATCTCCTCTTCAGCTCCACGGCGCCGGTCTTCCGCACTGACCTGCTCCTGAGCCGCGACGTCACCAGCCGCACGTTTTCGTTCTATTACCCGAGGACGCGGCCGCAGGGAAGGCCCCGTTCGCTCGTGGTCTCCAGCACGAACGCCCGCTATGAGGATTGGGCGGAGTTGTCCGACGAGGAATACGAAGCGAGCAAACGCGATCTGGTGGAGACGACCCTCGACGCCGCGGAAAAATACATCCCCAACTTTCGCGAGCGGCTGGCGCACGCCGAGGCCGCCACGCCGCGCACGTTCAAGCACTACACGCAGCACGCCCAGGGCGCCAGCTTCGGCACGAAGTTCGAGGGGCTGGGCGTCAGCCGCGCCCTTCCCGAGCAGGTGAAGGGGCTGTATCACGCAGGGAGCGTGGGAATTATCATGTCCGGCTGGCTGGGCGCCATCAACTACGGCGTAATCGTCGCCAACGACGTCGACGCCCACCTGATGAAAGCCCCGGCCCCGGCGGTGTCGGCGCCGGAGGCGTAGATCTCCGTAATGGGTGGGCTGGCGGCGGAGCGCAGCGACCCCCCAGCGAATCGCCGGTCCCGCTGGGGCGTCGCTCCGCTCCGCCGCCAGCCGCTCGTCAACAGGGTCGTCCGATGAACCTCAGCGAAGTTGAATCTGCGATTCCCCATCGTCCGCCGATGTTGCTGGTGGATGAGATCGTCGAGCGGAGCGACGACCGCATTGTGTGCCGTAAGATGTTTCATGAGGGGGAGTTCTTTTTCCAGGGGCACTATCCCGACTATCCGCTCGTTCCCGGGGTGATCCTCTGCGAGAGCGCCATGCAGGCGGGCGCCATTCTCCTGTCGCAGTTCCTCTCGGACGCCGGCGGCGT
>JAHWKS010000072.1 GCA_019347795.1 Planctomycetota bacterium
GATCTCGGTCGCCCGGCTCGGCGCCGCGCGGGAGATCTCCTGCTGGACCTGCATCATCGGCGGACTGGCGCCGATCAGCTCGCTCTCATCTCCTAGCCGTTCGCGCAATTGCACAATCTCGCTTTGCGACTGCGAAAGATCATCCGCCAGCTTCTGCTGCCGGTCCAGGTTCCGCAGCGCGAGGGCGACGTTGTCCGCCACCGCGAGGGTGAACTCCAGATCATCCACGTCGGGAGTTACCGCCGCGTCCGTCGCATAAAGATGAATCAGCCCCACGATTTCTCCATCCTGGCGGATCGGGGCGCAGATGACGCTGGTGGCCTGGATGTCCCCCTGACTGTCGCGTCCGCCGAGCGTGCTGTCGTCCCCCACGTTCCGAGCCAGCACGGCCTCGCCTTCGCGCAGCACAGTTTCGGCCAGGAACGAGGAGATGCGATGGTACGACGGCTTCTTCTCGCTGCGGGCGGCGATCAACTCCAGCTCGTTCTCGGTGAGCGGCCCGGTAAAGCCCTTCCGCCGCAAGAGGACCGCGCCGGCGTCCACGCTCGTGCCGTCGAACAGGCCCTCCAGGGCGAGGGCGGCCACGGACATCACATCGGGCTGCTTCGCCAGGTCGAACGCCAGGCGGCAGAGCTTCGTGGCGGCCCGGCCCACCTTGGGAATGGACAATTCGTCGTCGGCGCCGCGCGAGGCGAGGAACTTGGTCTGGTTGCGGCGATGGGTGATCGTGGTCGGCTCGATCGCCACGTCGAGGACGTTCGAGTCGCTCGACGAAAGGCTGGCGTCCGGCGGGTAAGACGCCACCACCGTTTCTTCGCCGAGGGCGTCGCCGCGCGCAGAGGAATCCGAGGCGAACGCTTTGCTCAAGTCGTGCACGAACGCCATCTGCGTGTGCGCCACGCGGACCACGTCCCCCGGCTGAAGCGCGTAATCCCCCTTGATCCGCTCCCGGCCGACGATGGTGCCGTTGCGGCTGTCCAAGTCGCGCAGCGTCCACTGGTCGCGCGTCATGAACAACTCGGCGTGGTACCGGCTGCACCGCTCGTCTTTAATGACGATCTCGTTGGTCGGCGCCCTGCCGACGGTGACGGTGCGTCCGGGAATCAAGCGAAAGACGTCGCTCCATTTATTCCCTTCGCGAATGACGAGATAAGCTAGCATGGCAGTCCTCTTATCATGCCCCGCGGGCGAAGCACGATCAAGCCGCGCCGTTTGAACGTTTGAAGGTCGATCTTTCTTGCAAAAGCGAAAGCAGAGGATTACTCTTAGGAAAAGCTCGGAGTTTTCCGATTTTCCGGGCATCGCGGCGCCGATAGTAGCGCGGCCTTGCTCCCCTTTTCTCGCTGTGTTGCGGACTTCAGGAACCCTGACCATGTCGAACAAACGGCTTTCCATCGTCCTGGCGGGCACGCTGCTGGGGCTGGTTTTGCTTATGCCGCTGGCGGAGGCGTTGGCCGGATGCTGCTTGCGATTTCGTAATCGGGCCGTGGGGGGCGTGAACATCGACGCGGAGGGGGTCCTCGTCGAAAGCATTCGGCAGTACCGCGATGAGCTGCGTGCGGAAATGCTCCGGGACGCCAAGGAGGTCCCCCCGGGAATGCACCCGCCGGTGGAAATCCGTAAGATATCGCTTCGCGGACTTAACCAGGCGATTGCCGACGCGTATGAAAACCACATGGGCGTCATTCCCGACGAGGTGCAGTATCTCGGCGGCCTGCAGCGCATTCAGTACATCTTCGTTTATCCCGAGCATAGCGACATCGTGATCGCCGGCCCCGCCGAGGGGTGGAAGATCGACGGCAACGGCAACGTGGTCGGCCAGACCACCGGCCGGCCCGTGCTGCAGCTCGACGACTTGCTGGTGGCCCTGCGGACCGCCGACGAGGCCCGCACGGAGGGGATCAGTTGCTCGATTGATCCGACCGCCGAAGGTCGCCAACGCTTGGACGCATTCCTCAGCCAGCAGCGAACCTTCTCTCCCGCCGTGGTGCGCGGCGTGGAGGAGGCTCTCGGCCTGCAACAGGTTTCCATCACCGGCGTTCCCGCCGACAGCCGGTTCGCGCGGATGATGGTCGCGGCGGATTACCGCATGAAGCGGATCGCGATGAAGCTGGAGCAGGCGCCGGTCCGCGGCTTGCCGAGCTACCTGGACATGGCGCCTCCCACCGGCAATATGACGCCGCGGTGGTGGCTGGCGTGCAACTACGACACGGTCCATCGGAGCGAAGACAACCTCGCCTTCGAGATTCGCGGGCAGGGGGTGAAGGTCCTCACGGAGGATGAGTTCGTCGAGGCCGACGGGAGCATCAAGCAGTCCGGCCGGACCAGCGCTCCGGCGGAGCGGTGGGCGAACCTGATGACCGAGAAATTCGACGAGCTGGCGGTGGCGGAGCCGGTGTTCGGCGAGCTGCGCAACTTGATGGACCTGTGCGTGGCGGCGGCTCTGATCAAGAAGTACGACCTGCTCTCGGTGGCCGGCTGCGAACTCCCGCGGCTGATGGAGACGGAGCGCGGCGCCATGCTGGAAGCGTGGAATGCCCCTAAGGCGATCGCCACGCAGTGCAGCTTCGCCAAGCGCGGCAATCGCTACGTGATTACCGCCTCGGGCGGCGTGCAGATCGAGTCCTGGGAGGTCGCTTCGCAGACCGCCGTCGATCCGCAGATCGCGGAAACCCGCGAACGGTCGGCCTCCTCCATGAGCAATTGGTGGTGGAATTAGGGCCGCAGAGTTTGCCCATTTCCCGCACTGGCCGGCGATCGGCACAACCGGCAGAGTTTGCCTCGCCGGAACAACGCGGGAATTGATGGGAGGCGCTAGAACCCGGTTTCGATAACGATTCGGAGGAATCGTTATCTCTGAACTAGGCGGACCCGGGTTGTCCCATGCTCCGAGCGAGTCTCCCGATTGTGCTCAATCTCGTAGCGGCCGCGCTGTCGGGATGCGCCTCGGACAAGCCGTTTTCCCTCCCGTGGCATGCGCCGTGCGAGACGCCGGAGCCGAACCTCTTCGGCCGCGGGATGATTCCGGCCGACGCCCCTCTCCCGGCCAGCTTCGCTGCCACGACGGCGATCGCTCCGCCCGCGGGAGGCCCCTACGTACTGATGTCGGCCCAGGAGGCGCAGTGCCGCGCCGCGGAGCAAGCCGTGACGGCGCACCTGGTGGACATCGAGCGCGAGCTGGCGATCGCCTCGATTCCACCGCGTCCGGAAAGCCGCGTCGCCCGCGGGCTGCGGGTCCATCAGCAACTGCTCGCGCTCCGGGCCGGGCAGATTCGCAACGACGCTGCCGGCGAGGCGCTGGAAACGTTCTATCAACTGGCGGGCGCCGAAGCGTCGCTGACTTCATTGGAAAAAACGCTTGCCCACGTGCGCACCACGCTGGGTTACCTGGACGAGTTGCGCGCCGAGGGTATCCAAACGCCGACCGATGAGAGCGAGCTGCGGCGGCAGGAGCTGGACCTCCTCCGCCGCCGGGCCGAGCTGGAATGGACGATCGCACAGCTCAACGGGCAGTTGCGGCTGTTGACCGGCTTGTGCTTGGAGGCACCCGTGCGAATCTGGCCCGACGCCGATTTCCTCGTCGCCGGCGAGCCGGTGGACGGCCATGGGGCGTTGGAGATCGCGCTTGCATCGCGAGCCGATTTGGCGATCCTTCGCCTGCTTTCGGCGACGCTCGATGAAGCCACGATGCCGCTGGTCCGCGGCGCCCTGCAGACCCGCGACGCGACGTTGGGGAACGTCACCAGCGGCTTCGATCGCTTGCTGCAGCTACTGCGCCCTGCCCGCGGCGAAGACGAGCTGCGAGCCCGCGAGGCGCAGCTTTCGGCGCTGCTGGTGGAAAGCGAGCGCGAGCTGACCGTCGCGGTGTACGCCGCCGCGGGCGCGATGCAAATGCGCCGCGATCAGGCAGTGCTGGCGAAGATGTCGCTGGAGCGGGCGCGGCAGCAGCTGAGCGAGCTGCGACAAATGCGCGACATTGGACAGGCGACGGCGTTCGACGTCGCCGCCCAGGAGGGAAGCGTGCTCGAAGCCGAATCGCTCCTTGCTCAGAAAGCGGCCCAGTGGCGCGTCGCCCAGGTGAAACTGCGCCAGGCGATGGGCGTCTTGGCCCTGGAGTGCGGGTTCGGAGGGATAGGGAGCTGCCTGCCTCACGTCGAACCGCCGCTGCCGGTGGATGGGGAAGAGTCGCTCCATCCCTTGCCTCCGCCGGAGAGTCCGCCGGCGCCGCTGCCTCCAGATTCCTTTCTTCCCGAATGAGGTAGCGGTCGCGTTATGCGGGGCGCGGCTCGCGTGGGCGGACCAGAAACGCCCCCGCGATTAGTCCCGCGCCGGCCGCGGCGATCACTCCAAACACGATCAACCGGATGGTGAGCGCTCTCTTTGCGCGGCGATGCAGGAGATACCCCGGATCGCCGGGACGAGTCAGGCCGTGCTCGAGAATCTCGTGCCGCCAGAGCTCCAGGTTCTCCACCGGCGAGTTCCGGTCGATCTGCGCCAACTGCTGCTCGATGAACTCCGGATGGAACTCCGGCTTTTCGGTGTAAAGCGAGCTCCGCTGCATCCCCGTGATCACCAGCGTCACGATCGAGATGAGCAGCACCACAATGCCGGCGACGAACATCACTCCCTGTCGAAAGCTCCACACTGGCCGGCGGGGAGCGGTTTCTTTGACGGCGTGCGGCTCCAATTGCCGCAGCTCGCGAAGCTTCGGCGCTGTGAGGGAGCGGCCGCACTCGCAGACCACGGTTTCCCCCGCCTGCGACGTCGCCACAGGAACCCGCCGGCCGCACTCACAAGGAAGAAGATATTGCATCGAACGCTCGTGACTCCTGATGTCTGCTTTCCCGTCATCACCCCGGGGCCGCGCTGCCGCGGCTGGCCCACCACGGAAGGCTGATCCCGCCGTCGATCAGCAGCGCCGCCCCCGTCATGTAGTCGTGCGCCGGATCGCACATGAAGAGAATCCCTTCGGCCATTTCCTCCGCGGTCCCGAGCCGGCCCAGCGGGATCTTGGCGCCGGCGCGCTGCAGCGTTTCCTCGTCGGCGAATTTTCGCTCGCCGGGGGTGTCGGTCCAGCCCGGCTGGATCACATTCACGCGAATGCGGTGCTCGGCCACCTCGATCGCGGCAGTGCGGGCCATGTGCTCCAGCGCCGCCTTCGACATGTTGTACGCCATAGCCCGCGGCGCGGGGATGAAGGCGTGGGGCGAGCTGACCAGGACGACCGACCCGCCGGCGCCCTGCGAGATCATCTGCCGGGTCGAGGCGCGCAGGAGGTAAAAGGCGCCCCACAAGGTGACGTCCACGGTGCGGCGAAAGCCGGCCAGGTCGGCTTCGTAGAACAGCTCGCGATCGCTGTAGGCGGCGTTGGAGACGGCGATGTCCAGCTTGCCGAACTCGGCGACGGTGTCGGCCACCATCTTTTCGACCGCGTCGTAGTCGGCCACGTCGGCCTGCAGCACGATCGCCTTGGCGCCGGCGTCGCGGACCGCCTGCGCGACCTGCTCCGCCTCCTCGGCGTGCGAGCGGTAATTGATGGCCACCGAGGCGCCGGCGCGGGCCAGGGCGACCGCGGCGGCCCGGCCGATGCCGAGGCTGGCGCCGGTCACCAGGGCGACGCGTCCTTTCAGCTTGTCAGTTGTCATGAATCAGGGGCGGGCGTGCAGCGAGACGGAAGACGGCGACTTTTGGGAACTGAACGATCCGGCCACCATCTTAAACAGAAAAGCGGCCGCTGGCCATTTCCCGTCCGCGGGCCGTCCGCGGCGGCATCGCCCCCTGTCAAATCCAGGAGGACCCCCCATACTGGGGAAAGTCGTAGCGTTTTTTATGGATTTGCCCACTGGACTTGGAGATTCTGCTACCTACAATTGATAAACGTAACACAGCACCACCACATCCCGCTGGGTGGGCAAATAACCGTCTGATTCGACGGTAAGGCGCAATCGCTCGACAAACCTTTGGGACCGGAGATAGGCGCGGCGCCCAGGGCGGCGCGCCGCAGTAGTTCTCGTCGGAGCGTTGACTGCGGTTTTGGACTCGTTCCCGAACAAGACTGGCGCCATGGCTTTCCGCATCCTGTTAGCTTTCCCTGCGATCGTGTTGCGCCACGCCCCTTTCCCTCCTGAGTGATTTGTCGCCGGCGCGGCAGAGTAGCGAATGCATTGTCCTTGCGCGGGCGTTAGAGATTACGCAAAGGCAATCTTTTACCTTTTGCCGCGCAGCGGCGGACGAACGGCGAAGCGGTGTTAAAATTACCGATGTCCAAGCCGCCCACGGCGCCCCGCAGGGCGCGAATGATTCGCGACGTCAGAACTGGCCGGACGCAGCACCGGCGAATACCATTAGACAAGCCACAAGCACATTACGGCGTGAGCGACGCGATGGTTTGCGCTTCGTCGCACGTGGAGCGCATCGCGAGGACGCCCTTCGCCTTCCCCCGGCGGCGGGTTTTTGATTCCGATTTTGGTTTTGGTTTCGGGGCATCTGTTTGTTCCGTCTGCGTTTAACTCCCCAACATCCGTAGGAGTACGGCCTTGTACGAAACATTGCTCGAAGATTTCGAAGACGACGCGACGCGGCCCGGCGAAGAGGAAGACGAGGGCTTCGGTCAGTCGGTCGATGATGAACTCGACGAGGCGGATGAGCTGGAAAGCGATGGCCAGGCTCGCGATCAGTCGGACGAGGATGAAGACGAGCTTCTGGCGCCGCTTGAGGAAACCGAGTCGTGGTCAGACGATCCGGTGCGCATGTACCTGACGCAGATGGGCGAGATCCCGCTGCTCACGCGGCAGCAGGAGATTTCGCTGGCCAAGCGCATCGAGATTACCCGACGCCGCTTCCGCACCCGCCTCTTGGAGTGCGATTACGTCATCCGTGCGGCGTTCAAGACCCTGAAACGGGTGGAGACGGGCGAGCTGCCCTTCGACCGCACGGTGCAGGTTTCGGTGACCGACCGGCTGGAGAAGGATCAGATCATCGGGCGGCTGCCGCACAACCTGCGGACGTTGGAGAAGCTGCTCAAGCGGAATCGGGCGGATTACCGCCTCGCGCTCAGCAAGTCGCAATCGCAGAAGAAGCGTCGCGAGGCGTGGCTGCGGCTTTCCCGCCGGCGCCGCCGCTGCGTCCGGCTGATCGAGGAGCTGGGACTTCGCACCCAGCGGATCGAGCCGATGATCCGCACGCTGGACCAGTTCAGCCGCCGCGTGGACCAGCTTCAGGCGATGATCCGCGAGCACAAGAAGAAGCGGGGCGCGGCGGCCGAGCGGAAGGCTTGGCTGGAGGAATACCGGACCATCCTCATCGCCACCCAGGAGACGCCCACCAGTCTTCGCAGCCGCGTGCGGCATCTGAAGGCGGTCTACGCCGATTACCAGCAGGCCAAGCGCGAGCTTTCCGAAGGCAATCTGCGATTGGTGGTCTCCATCGCCAAGAAATACCGCAATCGCGGCTTGAGCTTCCTGGATCTGATCCAGGAAGGAAACGCCGGCCTGATGCGGGCGGTGGATAAGTTCGAATATCGCCGCGGCTTCAAGTTCTGCACGTACGCCACGTGGTGGATTCGCCAGGCGATCACCCGGGCCGTGGCCGATCAGAGCCGCACGATCCGCATTCCGGTGCACATGGTCGAGACGATGACCCGGGTGCGCAACGTCTCGCGGCAGTTGCTCCAGGAGTTGGGCCGGGATCCGACGCTCGAAGAGACGGCCAATCGGGCGGCCACCTCGCTCGATGAAGCCCGCCGCGTGCTGGCGATGAACCGCTACCCCATCAGCCTCGATCGGCCGGTGGGCAACAGCGAGGACAGCCACTTCGGCGATCTGCTGCCGGACGGCGGGGCCGAGAGCCCGGCTTCCGGCGCCTCGCAAGAGATGCTGCGGTCGCGGATCAACAAGCTGCTCAATACGCTCAGCTACCGCGAGCGCGAGATCATCAAGCTCCGTTACGGGCTGGGGGACGGCTACAGCTACACGCTGGAAGAGGTGGGCCACATCTTCAAGGTGACCCGCGAGCGCATCCGCCAGATCGAAGCCAAGGCGGTGCGAAAGCTCCAGCAGCCCAGCCGCAGCCAGGAGTTGGTGGGCTTCTTGGATTAGGCGAAAGCATTATGCGCGCACATCCAACGGCGCCTCTCGCAAGGAGGCGCCGTTTTCATTTTGTCTCGCTGACTGGTTTGACGCGGGCGTCTGTGAAACAATAGAGAACGTACTGCGGATTCGCTGCGATAACATTTTGACCTTGCTCATGGCCAGCATTCAAAGCCGTTCGGCTCCTACTGAGGTTGAGTATCCCGATTCCGACGGACAACCCGTGGGCGAGACGCCGCAACATTGCGACAACCTGCATCACCTGGTCGAGATGCTTCGCGGCTGGTTCGCCGATGACGATCACGTCTACGTCGCCGGCAATTCGTTCCTGTACTACGTCGAAGGGGATCCTCGCCGTCACATCTCGCCGGACGTGTTCGTCGTGCGAGGAATCCCCAAACAGCCGCCGAGGCGACGCTACCTGGTTTGGGAGGAGAAGAAGGCGCCGGACTTTGTGATCGAGTTGACCTCACAATCGACGATGGAGGAGGATCTGGAAGACAAGTTCCAGATATATCGGGACATTCTTCGCGTGCAGGAGTATTTTCTCTTCGACCCGCTCGACGAGTTTCTCGAGCCGCGCCTGCGAGGCTTTCGCTTGAAGAAGGGCGAATATGTTCCCATTCGGCGCGTGAAAGGCCGGCTGCCGAGCAAGGTTTTGGGACTGCACCTGGAGCCGAGAGATTGGGAACTGCGGCTTTATGATCCCGGCGCCGAAAAATGGCTCCCCACGCCTGCCGAGGATCGTGAGGCGCGTCTTCGAGCAGAGGCCGAAAATGAACGACTGCGTAAGGAGCTCGAAACCCTGCGCCGGAAAGTGCGGGAGTAGTTCAGATCTTTCGCCGACCAAGGATTTTTCGTCATGGCCGGCATTCAAAGCCGTTCGGCTCCTACCGCGACGCGGCCCGGACGGCCGCCTTCGTAGATGCTGAACTCGGCCCACACGGGCAGGTGATCGGAGATCTCCAGGGCGTCGTCGAGCGTCAGGTTGAACTCGCGGAGGAAGTCGAAGACGCCCATCCGCCCCGTGAACTCGTTCGTGGACCGCGTGCTGAAGACCAGGTTGTCGCGCTGGGCGTCGCCGCGCGTGGTGGTGGGAACGCCCGAAACCGCCCAGATCAGCTCCGGCACATCGTTCAGGCGCCCGACGTAACGATCATCGACGTGAAAGCTCCCTAGGAGAATGACGTCGTCCTCCTCCCGGCCGTCGTGTTGCACGGCGCGGAAGACCTGCGCCAGCTCATCGACCTCCTGCTCGGCCGCAGGGGGATCGACATGCACGTTCACCAGCGTGAAGGTGAAGGCCGCCTCCGGCGCCGGGCCGCGGACGCGGAACCACGCCACCAGCGGCTCGCGGCTGAGGAGGTCGTGCGGATCGTTCACCACGTAGGCTTCGCTGCGATCGATTTCAACGCTGGCGGCGTCGAACACGAAGGCGCACTGCACCGCCCGCGACCGTCCCAGACGAGGACCGATCACGTAGTCGTATTGCCGTTCTTCGGCATTAAGCAGTTCCACCAGGCGCGGCAACAGGTCCTGGTTTCGCGAACGGATATCCTGGATCGCGGCGACGTCATAACGGCCGAGGATGTCGGCCAGGCGGGCCATCACGTGCGGCCTCTCGGCCTTGGCTTCGTCGAAGGAATCGATGTGGAATGCAGCGATTCGGATCGTATCGGTGGCGCGCTCGATTCGCGAAACGGGCGATGTCGCCGGCTCAGCGGGCGCCGCGTCGCGGGGGGCAAGACTCACGTCGCTCCATCCGCGGATTTCATATTTCAGGGAGACCAGCCACGCTCCCCCCGCCACCACGGCGGCGGCCAACACCGCAAGCAACTTCCGCATCGTCGTCCCTCCGTGGAGCTCGGACCAAAGGAAAATCGCCGCAAGATTAGCGAAAGCCGCGATTTTCGGCCAGCCCTTTCCACGCCACCTATTCACGCCCCTTGCCGTCGAGCTACTCGTCTACAATATCGAGAACCGCGTGCGTAAGACGAGGAGCGATGGCCGCAGGGGGTGATCAACCGGCTCGACCCGGAGAGGGTCGCGTATCGTGGCTCCGCCGGGTCTGGGCCGTGCTGGCCCTGTCTCTCTTTGCCGCGACGTGGCGGCTGTGGACGCCGCAAACGGTCTATCCGCAAATCCCGCTGCTGCCAATCGGGCGGATTGCGCCGCTGTGGCTCGACTGGGCGGGCCTGGCCGGAATCGTGCTGTCGCTGAGCGTGGCGACGGTTGCCGGTAGCGAGCGGACGTGGGGCAGGGCAGCGCTTTGGCTCTTCGCGATCAGCGTCGCCGGGATGATCGTGCTGGATCAGCACCGATTGCAGCCGTGGGCGTATCAGTTCCTCTTGATCGCCCTCGTGTTGTCCAGCCGCGGGGGAAATCGCGCTGTCGCTCTCCTGCGCGCGTTGGCGATCGGCGTTTACTTCTGGTCGGCCCTGGGAAAATTCGACTACACCTTCCTGCACGGATTGGGACAGCAGTTTCTCGCGACGATGACCGGGTGGTTCGGCGTTGCGGCGGAGGACTGGCCGGCGACGGCTCGCGTCGCGGCCGCGGCGTTATTTCCCGCGGGTGAGCTACTAACGGCCGTAGGGTTGTGCTTCCGCCGCACGCGACTGCCGGCCGTCATTCTGGCCGTTGTCATGCATGCGGGCCTCGTGGCGCTCTTGGGGCCGTGGGGATTGGACCACCAGCCGGGCGTGCTGCTGTGGAACGGGTTCTTCGCGGCTCAGGCGATCATCCTGTTCACGCCGTTGCCTGAATCGCAGGAAACGGAGGCGTACAACACTCACCGTTTCGGCGCGGCGGAGCTGCTAATTGTCCTGGCGGTGACTCTGCCGGTGCTCGAGGCGGGGGGCCGGTGGGATCACTGGCCATCTTGGGGACTCTACTCGACTCGCGCCGAAGGCGCCCGCATTTACGTTCATCGTCTCGCCGCCTTTCGCCTTCCCGAGGACTTGCAGGCTCATCTTCGCCCGGCGCCTCCCGGCGAAGATTGGCGGGAGTTGGAGATCGACCGCTGGTCGCTGGAGACGCTGGCCGCGCCAGTCTACCCGCAAGCGCGGTTTCAGCTCGGCGTGGCCGAAGCGGTCGGCCGCCGCTACGAGCTGGGCGGCTTCATCCAAGCCGTCCACTACCACGCCGCCGACCGCTGGACCGGCCGGCGACGCGAAGAAGCCCACATCGGCGTAGACGCCATCGCAGAAGCGATCGACGCCATGCTGCTCCATGGACATCCCCGGTGGGTCTCGCTTGCCGAGCGGGACCTTCATTTGCAGTGAGACGCTCCGCACTTTGCGGAAACACGGAAGGTCGCGCCCGGCAGGCGGGACCTACGCCAGCGTCTCCTGCACCACCTTTCCGTGCACGTCGGTCAAGCGAAAGTCGCGGCCGGCGTGGTGGAACGTGAGCCGCTCATGATCGAAGCCCAACAGGTGCAGGATCGTCGCTTGCAGGTCGTGCGTGTGAATGGGACGCTCGGCGACGTGGAAGCCGAGGTCGTCCGTGGCGCCGATCGCGACGCCCGGCTTCACTCCGCCACCGGCCAGCCACATCGTATAGGCCTGCGGATGATGGTCGCGTCCCTGGGAGCGGCCGAGCGCGGGATTCGACTCGACCATCGGCGTGCG
>JAHWKS010000073.1 GCA_019347795.1 Planctomycetota bacterium
CGCCGACGGCGGCGGTGCTCATGAGCGGTTTCCTCGTGGTTTGTTGGAGTTCACGCTTTAGCGTGTCTACAGAAGCACGCTAAAGCGTGAACTCCAACTAGTCTTCTTGCGCCAGCGAGGGCGGAAGCTGTGTTCTTTGTTGCTGGTTGTACTGCTCGTTCAGCCAGCGGTCGAAGTCGGCCCGGGATTCGACCGTCAATCGGCCTTTCATCTTGTAATGGCCCCAGCCGCACAGCTCGGCGCAGACGATGTCGTACACGCCGGGGCGATTGGCGTGGAACCACACGAACTGCTTCATGCCGGGCACCACGTCCTGCTTGACCCGCAGGTTGGGCAGGAAGAAGCTGTGCAGCACGTCGTGGCTTTCGATCTGCAAGACCACGTCTTCGTTGAGGGGAACGTGCAGGTCGTTGACGGTGAAGAAGTCGTCGTCCAGCGTCCCGCGAATCCCGTCGGCGCCGGGCATCAGGTAACGGATCCGCCACTCGAACTGATGGCCGGTGACCAGCGCCAGCGGCTCACGGTAGACGTCGTCGGCGGTCCCTTCCTCCAGGTCCGGACCGGGACCGAACACCGGGCGCCGCATTTTGTGATCGGCCCAAGCATTCATCTGGTAAATGGCGATGAACAGCAGCGTCGCCGCCGGAAGAATGGACCACACCACTTCCAGCGTGTGGCTGCCGTGCGTGAACTTTACGGGGCCGGCGTTCTTGAAGCTGTCGTACTTCCACAGGAACCAGAATAGCGCCAGGCCCGTGCCGATGAAGATCACGCCGGTCAGGTACATGATGAAGTAGTACAGCTCATCGATCACGCCGCCGTACTCGTTGATGTTCTCCGGCAGCCAATGGCCGTAGAACGGGCCCACTCCCGCCATCGAGAGCGCGAACACCGCCACGCCGAGCACCGGCACCAGCAGAAACAGGATGCTCCACACCCAATTCCAAGAACTTCGTCCCACTACTTCACCTTCGTTTTGCAGTCGCTGAGTTACAGGCGCTCGCGGCCGTACTCGATTCCGTGTCCTTCGGGCTTGCTCATCGGCTCGTGCGGAAGCGAGCGGACGTAAGCGATGATGCTCCAGATGTCCTCCGACGTGAGGCCGGTGGCCGGCGCCGCCGGCATGGGCGTGCCTTCGATGCCGTTCTTCACACGCAGAAACAAATCCACCGGGCGACGCCCTCCGCGGTAGATCCCCGCCCGCAGGTTCCGCGGCTGAATGGGGCGGGGGTTCAGGATGCGCGGCTCCTGCACTCCCAGCGCCAGATATTCTTTGGCCTGGAGAGCGGGGTTCTTGTCGTCGATCTCCTTAGTCCAGTCATCGTAGTCTCCGGTCTCGCCGTCCCCCAGCGCGAGCTGTCCATGACACTTCACGCAGTTGGCCACCGTGCCGAAGAATAAGTCCCGGCCGTGACGGATCGATTCCTCCGACATCCAGTCTTCGGGCGGCGTGGGAACCTCGGTCACCTGCGCGGAGGCGTTTTCCCATTGACCGACGACCATGCCGACCGTCTCCCGCACCATGCCGAGCTGCTCCTGAAACACGTCGGCGGCTTCGCGGCGCACCAGCGGATCGAGAACCGGCTCTCCTTCGTCCAACTCGGTGAGGAGGTTCACCAACCGCCGCTCCACCTCGCCGCGAATGGCGAGATACTTGACGTAGTGCGCCAGGGCGTCGATCTCGTCATCGGCCAGGAGGCGGAACGACGGCATCGCGGTGCCGGGAATGCCGTCGATGAGGATCCGCCGCAGGTCGTCGTGCGTCGGCTTGACGCCCAGCGGCGTCGATTTGAACTTGAACTTCGCCATCCGGTAGTCGCGCGGATAGGGGTTCAAGAACGCCGCCGTGGGGCCGGCGCCGTCGCCGCTGACGCCGTGGCAGTGAGCGCAGTGCTCGCGATATAACCCGCGGGGCGTGCCGTCCTCGTGCCTGCCCACCGGTCCGGCCGCCATGCGGATGAGCTGCGGATCCAGGACCTCCCCCACCTCGACGTCGGCCAATTGCGGGACGTGCGGGTCGTCGGGCGTGCCGAACAGGCCGACCATCACGTCCTTCAGATTCTGCAGTTGCGTCGTCAGCGCCTGCACTTCCTCGCCGTTTTCCGGCTCGCCCAGCGTCTTTTGGATGTAGACGCGATCGAGCCGGAAGTCCGCCTCAGGCGAATCGCACCCGGAGAGAAAAAAGCCCGTGGAAAGGAGCAGGAACAGAACGACCCGGGAATCCATTGCAAACGTCGGGGGGAAGTAGTTCGCGAACTTTAACTCGGCTTTCGCGTCCTTTCGCGGAGCGAAAGGCGACCATCAAAACATCGCCGCGTCCAACGTGACGTTGAAGTCGCGCGCCTCATCGGGATTGAGCGTCAACTTCACCCGGCCGCGGGAGATGGACTCGTCTGAACCTTCGGGCGTCACGCCGTCCACGTAGTCCAGGTGGGGCTGCCAGACGCGGAACTCCAACTCCACGCCGGCGGGCAGGTTGGGGATTTCGAACTCGCCGTTCTCATTCGTAACGGCAAAGTACGGATTGTCGCGCGGCAACAGCCAGGCCTTCATCCAGGGATGGATGCTGCACGAAACCGGCGCCGGCGAGCGCTCCTCGCCGCCCGGCTGATACGTGGTCGAGCCGTTGGCGCCGATCGTCTGGTTGAACGGCCGGGCGCCGCCTTTGGGATCGATCTTCGTGTTATGGCCGATCGGGTCGCTGTTGAGGATCTTCAGCGTCTGCGAGGTCCATATCGCGGCGACGTGCGTGGTGAAGATGCAGTTCTCCTGATCGAACATGACCTCCGCGTTCCGCTGCGCCTCGTAGCTTTCGTGAAGCCACTTGGGATCGTCGGTGGGAATGGGCGTCGAGAGATAGACGACCACGCCCGAAAGGCCGCCGTTGGGGCCGACGACGATCTCTTCCGATCGCGGCGGCTGTCCGCCGGGAGCACAGATCCGCGCATCCTGGTGGGTGGCCGCGGCCGCGAGCGGATCCGGCGCCGGCGGTTGACCGCTGACTTTGAAGATCCCCTTGAGCGTCCCCCACCCCATCGGGTCGGGAAGCGCCGCCGCGACGGCCTGCGCCCCGCCGGCCCCTTCTTCGACGGCGTCGCGAATCGTCAGAGCCGACTCCATATCGGCCGGCGGCTCATCGGGGAACCGCGCCTCGCAGCCAACAAGGAGCAACAACGCGGCCGCAATTGCAAATCTACGAGCGTTCACAATCGTTACTCGTCTTCCTTTTTCTAACGCGGTTACCCCTAGAACGCTGCGGCGGGGACCTTCACCTCGCCCAGGTTCAAGGCGGCCTTGTCCTTGATGTTCAACTCCACCCGGCCGCGCTTCCACTCGACCGACTTGCCGTTCATCGAGACCGTGTCCAGGTAGCCGGCCTTCTCGTGCCAGAACTGGAACGTCCAATTCCCCTCGGGGATGTTCTTGATCTCGAACTCGCCGTTCTCATCGGTGACCGCCATGTAGGGATGCTCCTTCACCACGATCCAGCCGGTCATCCACGGATGGATGCTGCAGCTTGCGCGGGCGGGGAGCCGCTCGGGGGCGGTGAACTTCTGCGGCAGCTTGGCGCCGGGCGGGAGCAGCGGGTTGATCGGCTGGTTGAAGGCGTCCACCTTCGTGTTGTGTGCGATCGGATCGCTGTTGCTCAGGATCAGCGTCTGGCCGGTCTGCACTGTCGCCACCCGCGGATCGAAGCGGCAGTTTTTGTTGTCGAACGTGACCGGCGCCTGCTTGGCCAGGTCCGGATGAACCTGGGGAGCGGTATCGCCGGGACCGACGTAGATGTAAACGATCACGTTCTTCAGCCCCCCCTTGGCGTCGACCACCAGCGATTCATCCACCAGCTTTTTGTCTCCGCAGAACTGCTGGTCTTTGGTGACGGCGATCGGCTGCGGCGCCGGCGGCTTACCGTCGTAGATGAAGCGGCCCTTGATGCTGCCCCAGCCTTGAGCGTCGGCGACGCCGGACATCAACACGGTAAGAGCAAGGGAAGCGAATAGTAGATGAATTCGTCGCATCTTATTTCTCCTTTGCCGTCCGCGGACGCTGGGCCGGCGGCCGACAGGCAGGGGCGCTCGCCCGGAGCACTCGGTGGGCGTTCGCCAGGCGGGAAGGCGCTCCCGAGGGAGCAGAAAGCCAACCGCGGTCGAGGAAAAGCCGGCCGCGGCGACGACGCTTCTCGCATTATAGGCGACCGCGCACCCTCGCGGGAGACGGCTTGCGCTGGGGTTGTTGGAGTCCACGCTTTAGCGTGTTTTCTTCGCACGCCACGGCGGGAACTCCAGCTCATTCTGGACTGTTTGTGCTGTTCGCTTCTCCTGAACCGCCGCCCGACGCGGCTGCCGCGCCGGTGGCCGGCTCGGCAGCTTCTCCCGTGGCCGGCTCGGCGCCTTCCTCGCCGGTCATGGGCGGATTCGCCGCCTGCACCAACTCGGCGATCGACGTCTTCTGTTGCGCGAAGTGGTCGTAGTTCATCAGCAGGTCCACCAGCGCATCAAGCTGCTCCTCCGGCGTGCCGTGATAGAGACCTTGCGTGGCGAACCCGGTGTTCGGATTGATGTTCATCGGCATCCCCGTGTATGGCAGGATGCTGTCGGGCTTGGCGATCCACGGGCGGACGAAGCCGGCCCGCAGGCGGCGGTATGCATCCGCGAGATCGGGCGCCAGGGCCCGGGGGCTACCCTGCGGGGCGAAGTCGCCCACGAGGTGGCACTTTACGCAGCCGGCGTTGTTGGTGACGATTCTCATCGCGTCGTCGAAGCGGCCGGCGCCGGAAGTCTGCTCGCCGTACTGCTGGGCCTTCGTTTCCAGCACGTCGCGGCGGCGATGGGCCAGCCGATCGTACGGATAGGCGGCGTTGTCCTTCGCGGCGAAGTAATCCACCAGCGCCTGCGCCTCGGCGCCCGACATGTTGAACTTCGGCATCCGCAGGAACACCGCCGGGCGGATCGGATACGGATCGAGCAGGAAGTTATACAGCCACTCAGGCTGCACCTTCCGTCCTTCGCCGACCAGCGGCGGCGGGACCCAGCCCCACGCCTCGGACGCCTTCGCCTGCGGATTCGCCTGCCGCTCCAGGTCGACCACCCGCGGCACAAGATAGCGGGCGAGGTAGCCGCCGTGGGCGGGATAGGACTTCTCGATGCGGGCCGCCTTCACGATCATCGGCGCCGGGCCGACCATGTAGCTGTTGCCGTCGATGGCGGCCGGCTCAAAAATCTGGATGAGGTGCTCGAGCTGGGCCGGATCGTACTCGTCGCCTGGTTGGACCGGATCGCCGAACTCGTCATAGGCGGTGGGCATTCCGTCGTTGTCCAAAAACGGCTGCCCGGTGATGGTGGCGTGCAACATCCCGCGGCGGTCCGTTCGCTGCGACTCCGCCAACTGCTCGGGCGTGAAGTCGGGACGCACGAAGTCGAAGGCCTCCATCGTGGGCGGCTCCCGGAATTCGCCCGGCGGGAACGAGAGGTCCCACTTCTCCATCTCCAGCGTATGGCAGCCCCCGCAGTTGTACTTGGCCAGCACGCGGCGGCCTTCATGAATCGCCCGGCTTCGCTCATCCGGCTGATAAATGAACTGCGGCGCCGGGGGCTCGGCCACCAGCCCCAGAACAAACGTGATGACCTGCTCCCGCTCGTCGTTGTTGAAGGGGAACTGCGGCATACGCAGCCACTCGTTGTAGCCCTTGTTCTCGGCCTTCTCGAAGTCGTAGCTGCGCGGTTCGCGAAGCTTCTGGAAGATGAAGCCTTCTCGATGGTTCGCCGTCAGCGCTTCCTCATAGTAGGGCGGTAGCGGCTGCTCGTCGGCCTCGCCCGGCGGCGCCTCGCCGTGTCCGGCGTGTCCGTGCTGGTGCTGATGATGCAGGTAGTGCGTGATGTGCTCGAACGCCAGCCGCGAAGTATCTTTGCGTCCCCAGTCGGCCAGTCCCGTGCCGATCGGCTTGGCGTCCTCGAAGCCGGGGATGTCGTGACAGCCGTAGCAGCCGTACTTGCTGAGCGCCTTGGCGCCGACGTAGATCAGCCGCTGCCGGTCGTTCAGGCTCTCGGAAATCAGCTCGACTTCGGCGCCCTTCAGCTCGTCGCGCAGCTCCTCGGGGACGCCGGTTTCGTAGTAATCCTCGGCGGCCCGCTCATAGAACTGCGTCGTCAGATATTGCAGGCTCAAGTCGCGAAGCGCTGTCTCGGCGAGAGAGTCCGCCGGCAGGTTCCCCTCGGAATTCAGGACGTAGCTCTCGGGGAAAGCAGGCTGCCAGTCTTCGCGCTGATGACTGAGCAGAAATCTGGCGATGTCCAGCGCGGGGTCGATCAGCCGTCCTTCCTCGTCTTCATAAGGATCAAGGAACAGGTCCGGCATTTTCGTGCGAGCGTGGTACCGCGTCGGCTCTTTGATCCAGCTATAGAGCCACTGCGGCCCGACCGGATTCCGCTGCGAGTCGAACTTGGAGCCGATCCCCGAGAGGTTCGGACCCTGCACGATCTCGCCGTCGTAGCGGTAGTCGGCGGCTTCGGGAAACTCCTCGTGATTGTGGCACGCCAGGCAGCCGCGGGTCTCAAAGAGGATTTTGCCGCGGGTGATCTGCTCCTCCTCGGTCCAGTCGTGAAGGTTCTCGGGCGGCTCGAGGAACTCGAAGTTCTGGCTGCGGTCGAGCAGGTAGAGCGTCATGCCGAGGATCTCGACCGGCTCGAACGCCTCCGCAACCTTGATGGCCGATGCCCCGGCGTCGGCGGGCTCGCGGCTTTCCGCGGCGGTGTCGGTGTCGGGGAGCTCCGTCGCCACTTCGGCGTGGGCCATCGCCTTCAAGTGCTCGTGCAGGCCAAAGAACTGCGGCATCCGCGTATCGGGACGGAAGTGCGACGGCTTGCGGATCCAGTCCAATAGGAACGCCTCATCATCTTTGCTGGCGACGTAGCGCAGCGCCGGCCCGGCCTTTCGCAGCGTGCCGGGAACTTCGACGTCCCTCAACAACGGCTCCAGTTCATGCGACTCGGGCGGAAGGACGGCCGCCGCCTCGGCCTGCTCGGAGACATCGCCCGCAACCGATTCCGGCCGTTCCCCTTGGGCAAGGTCGATGTCTTGCAGGATCAAGCGGTGCAGTTCCCGCCGCGGCGCGTCCAGTTCGGGATTGACGGCTAACCGCCCGGCAAGCTCCGTCACCTGGTTGAGCGTCTGCAGCCGGTTGCCGCTCTCGGCCACCGCCGCCAGTTGCGGCAGCACCTCGCGAATGGCGGCCAATCGCTGCTGCGTGGCCTCGTCCAAGTCGCCGCCGATATCCTCCCACGCCTTCAGCTCCTGCTGGAGCGCGTCGCTGCGCTGTTGGAGATCGGCGACATTGCTCAAATCGGCGCCTTGGAGCACGCCCCCTTCGCCGGCCGCGGCTTCCAGTTTCTGGGCGATCTCCCCCACCTGCTCCCCGAAGCGTTGCCGCCGCTCGTCCACTTGCGAGAGCAACTGCTGCGCGGCGGCGTAGTAGTTCGGCTCCAACCGCAGGTCGGGACCGATACGGCGGTTCGGACCGTCGAAGCCATTGATCTCGTGACAGCCGAAGCAGCCGTAGGCGGCGATCAGGTCGTGTCCTTGCACCACCTTCGGCGCCGGCGGCTCGGGAAATTTTTCGCTCGGCTCCAGCTCGGTCACGTCGTGATGGCACTTCAAACAAGTGCTCTCGGCGAACCGCTCCGGCTGCATCGGGAAGATCCAGTGGTGGTTGTAGAACCAGCCATGCTCCTCCCGCCATTCCTCGGCCTCGCGCGGCGTGTTGGGCGTATGCGAGGCCCACTTGAACGCGGTGGCGCTCCCTTGCCCCTCGTGGCAAACGGTGCAGCCGAAGACGGTCATCGGGTGCGGGCTGAGCGAGCCGAGGAACAGGTCCAGCCGCGGGTGCGAAGCGTACGGATGCGGCAGACCGCGGCGGACGGTGAGCGTCAGCGGCTCGCCCCACTTCACCGTGTGCAGCAAAAGCCGCACGGCTTCGGTTCGGTCGCGGACGTAGGTGTCGTTGATTCGCACGATCACGTCGCCGAGCATCAGGCCCGGCTGCGGCCTCTCCAATTCCTCCTGGTCGTATCCCTCCGTGTGGAGCAGGCTTTCCATCAGTTCGGCGCCGGGGCGGCTTTGGCTTTCGACGTCGGAAACAAGCGTCGCCCGGGCCGCCCGGGACTCGTTGCGGACGTACGACACCGCCACCTCATCGCGGCTGATCAGACCCCGGTCGGCAAGCTGCAGCCCGTAAACCTCGTCCAGGGTTAGCTCCTCCCCCTCGGCCGTCTCCGGGAGCTGTGTCCGATCGGGCGTGGCCAGGACCAACTGAAACTCCTCGCCGTGCGGGTATGCCCCATCTACGGCCGAGCCCGGCATCGTTTTGACGATCGCCTGATGGCAGGTGGTGCAGCGGTCGAAGCGGCGCACTTTGCTGAAGCTGCCGTACTGGATGGTCAGCCCTTCCGTCCAGAGGTTGTCGATCTTGCGCGGCGAGTTGAAGGCGTCGAGAATCGGCATCTCCAACCAGCGTTTGCCCAGCCACGGGAACGTGCTGGCGAAGAACGTCGAGCGCTGCTGCTCGATCGTTTCCCGCAGCCGCTCGAGGTCATTGCGGTTCTCGGCGATCTCTTTCTCGACCGCATCCGCTTCGGCGGTGATCTCGCCGATCGTCTCCTGCAGGTCGCGGCGATGTTGCGAGGCGTCTTGATACGCGATGTTCAACGCGTCCAACTGCTTCTTGAGGCGGTCGATCTCCGCCTGAGCTGGGGGAATCTGCTCGGCAAGATTGTCACGGACGTACAGGTCGCGGACGGCGCGGGCTTCGTCATATTGGGCGGCCTTGAACTTCCGATCGCGGAGCAGGCTGTCTTCGCGAAAGCGGGCTCGACGGAGGATGTCTCGCATCTGGCTAAGCAAGTTGTCGCGCACTTCGGCGGCGCCGGCTTCCGCCTCGACGGCCGCTTCACTGCACCTTTGATAGGCCTCTGCGAATCTCTGGCCTGCCAGAAGTCGAGCCTGGCGGGCCTCTTCGGGATTCGCCGCCTCGTCGGCGCCTTGTTTCTCTTCGCCGGTTTCGGCGGGAACGGCCAGCTTGTCCGCCTTCGCGGCCGCCTCGCCAGCTTCCCGGAGCGAGGTGGCAATGGCGGCGAACAGCTCGGCGTCTCCGGACTCAAAAACGCCTTCCTCCGTGTTCTGCGCCTGCTGCTGAAGCTCGCTCGCCTGCTGCGCCCCCTGGAACGCCTGGTCTGCCAGGTCCGATTGCTCGCGTCCGGAAACCGCCGGAGCGCCTTCGCCGGCCGCTTGTTGGGCTTGTTGCGTTTGCTCGGTTCGCTCCTGCTCGCTGACCAACTCATCGATCAGCTCGGCCAGGCCGCGCAGGGCGACGGCCCGGGCGCCGCGCCGGGTGGAGGTTTGGCTTAGATCTTCGATATTTGCCAAGTCCTGCGCTTCATCGAATACTGGAATCCCTTGCTCCTCTGCGACCTCTGGATCGAGCGCATAACCCCGCTGAACAGCGTCCTGCTTAACTTCCTCGGTGAACTCCGCCACCAGGTTGTCGGCCACGGGCTGTCCGCGGACCGAGAGCAGCCGCGACTGGAGCCGCTCGTGGGTCTTTTCGATGTCGGCCGCCATCGCTTCATCTCGCCACGCGGCTTGGCGGGTTTCGATGTCAATGAAGGTCCGCTGCGTGTCCTTCCACTCCCGGGTGTGGTCGGCGTAGAACATCCAGACGGTGGACAACAGCATCAGGACGCCGGTCACCGCGAACACGGCGTGCAGCCAATGCTGGTTGCGCCAGGTTTGCTCCGTTGCAGGCATATCTAAAAGTTCAAAAAGTATTCAGGAATCGCGACGAAGTACTTCAAGTTCAACGTCCAGCGAAAGAGCATCTTGATGGGCAACAGCGCCATGAACAGCAGCAGGTTGGCCAACACCATAAAGCGAATGAAGCCCATCCGCAGGAAGAACTTTCGCATAACGGTGACCGCCAGCATCGGCGGCACGGCGATGAAGTAGAACAGCACCAGGAGAATGCCTGGCCCCTCGCGGAGCAGGATATATCCCACCTTGGTCGCCTCCCCCGCCCCTTCCGGCGCCTGAGGCCGGCCCATCTCCAGCGCGGAAATCCAGAAGTATTCGGAGAGGTCCACGTTGCTGAGCGCTTCCACTTTGTGCGCGTCCCACACCTCGTACGGCCCGAAGAAATTCCAGTTGGGGCCGCGGAGGAAGGTGCCCATCACGATCAGCGTGACCCATAGCACGAGGAACCCGAACTGGAACGTGATGTACGCGAACTTTCGCTGATCGATGGTGTAGTAGCCGCTTCCCTGCTTGTTGAAGTCCAGGTACGGAATGGCCATCAGTCCGAAGACGACCAGGCTCGGCAGCACGACGCCCGCCATCCAGGGGTCGTAGTAGACCAGCATCTCCTGCAGGCCGAGGAAGTACCACGGAGCCTTCGAGGGGTTGGGCGTCTTGACGCTGCTGGCCGGCTCCTCCAGCGGCGCCTGCAGCGCCACCGCCCACACGATCATCAGCGCCGTCAGGGCCACCATGCAGATCAGCTCGGTGTAGACCAGGTCGGGCCAGACGAGCACTTTCTCGTTCTCAAGCGACTCCAGCGGGGGCTCGTTGCGGCGCGCGCGGTCGTCGTTCTGCACCGCCCGATACGCGCCCAGCCAGGTGAAGAAGCCCAGTAGAAAGACCATCCCCACAATAGGGACGTTGTCGGGCTTGGTCACGATGGCGGCGAAGCTGGGGTTGGTCATCGACAGCCCCATCAACAAGAGCGACAGATTCAAGAGCGACCACGCCACCCAGGGCTGGACGAAGAACCGCCGCAGCACGAACAGCACGCCCAGAATCACCAGCGACCCCAGCGTGTAGACCGTGGGGTCCATAAAGCGGTTGACCGCTTCTTCCACCGCCAGGGGAAGCCGCAGAAGTCCGGCCCCGCCGCCCAAGGCGATGGGCGCGATGATCGTAAACACCCCGGCCACCGCCAGCCACGCCAGCGCCGTCGTGACGGGAAACCGGCCGATGCGAAACAGCGTTCTCGCCTTGCCCGTCTCCCACAGGTAGAACGCGGCGACGGCGTTCACCACGGCGAGAAAAAGGTAATACCCGCCGAGAAACCCCGACATGCTCTTGAGAAAAACGTCGTAATCGCCGTGCATGAAAGTTAAACCCTACAGCGGGCCGCTGATGCCGCCGTCCTTGCGGACGCGCCAGAAGTGGATCGCCATCAAGAGCGCCGCCCCCAGCGGGATCGCGATGCAGTGCAGCACGTAAAACCGGTTGAGCGTCTCTTCGCCCACGAACCGCGCCCCCAAGAGGCCAAACCGGGCGTCCGAGGCGTTGGTGATCATGTCGATGCCCCCCACCGTGAGCAACTGGGCGCCGGGGCCTTCATGCCCGAGAAACGGCGTGGCGCGGGCCATGTTGGAGCCGACCGTGATCGCCCAGATCGCCAGTTGGTCCCACGGCAGCAGATAGCCCGTGAAGGAGAGCAAGAGCGTGAGTAGCAAGAGAATCACCCCCACCACCCAATTAAACTCCCGCGGCGGCTTATAACTGCCCGTGAGAAACACACGGTACATGTGCAGCCAAACGGTGATCACCATCGCGTGGGCGCCCCAGCGGTGCAGTTCGCGCAAGACGCCCATCGAAGTCACATCACGGAGGGCGAGAATATCGTTGTAAGCCCACTCCAACGTGGGACGAT
>JAHWKS010000886.1 GCA_019347795.1 Planctomycetota bacterium
CTGCCCCATCGACCCGCATGGACCGGACCGAAGCGGGACCGAGAAAGTCCTGCTGCAGCCGTTTATGGAGCAGACGCCCGCCTACGACAATACGAATTGGAATATCCGGCCGTACGATCGCTGGAACGGCAACGACAACATTCAGACGCAGAGCACGAAGCTGCCGGTCTTTAACTGCCCCTCCAATCCTTCGGAGCAGGCGAGCGGAGCCGCGAATTTTACGTACGCGGTGAATACGGGGACTTCGCACATGCCCCCGCACCGAGTGCAAGGCCAACCAGCTAGTTGGCCTTCGGGACCGTACAACGGAATGGTCGCCTTCATGCTATACGATCAGAATCCGCAGACACCGCTCCCGCCCAATTGGCCCAAGGGCGACTCCATGGTGAAATTCGCCAGCATCACCGACGGCACCGCCAATACCGCGTTTTACTCAGAGTTTCTGATCGCCGATGTAAGCAAAACCGACCCCACCAATAAGGCGCAGCAGAAGTACCAGGTGTACAACCATTGGGCCAATGGCAGCAGCACGGAGGCGGTGCGGCAGGATTGCCTCAACCAGGGCGCCAAGTTCGATATTGGCCGTTGGCAAATGCGGGGCGCCGGTTGGGCCTGGAGCTTCATGGGGACCGGCAACGGCTACTGCCATACCATGCTGCCCAACGAAAGATCGTGCCATGTTTTTAACGGCGGCCACGACTGGTACGGCCGAAACCTGATGACGGCCGGCAGCGAGCACCCGGGTAGTGTAAACGTAGCGTTGGCCGATGGATCGGTGAGAACGGTCGCCGAAACGGTGGATCAGGACGTGTGGTGGGCACTTGGCACGCGCAATGGCGGCGAATCTGTTCAGCTTCCGTAGCTTACTTCCCTGTGCGACCCAGTTTTGGCGTTTGGCGATGCTGATAGCGGCATGCTCTGTGGCGGCATGCCGCGACTCCGGCTCGTCGTCGCGGGAACCTCTCAGCGAAGCTCCGGCGCCGCCCGTAGTCCAGGTCACCCCGGATGAAGCGGCCCCCACGGTCGATGTGCGGCCGGTTTTTCGCGATGTCGCCAAGGACGTGGGGATCGACTTCACCTTTTTCAACGACGAGGTCGAGGATCGCTATTTCCTGCCGGAGGTGATGGGGGGCGGCGCCGCCTGGCTGGATTTCGACCTCGACGGGCGTCTCGATCTCTATCTCGTCAACGGCGCCCGGTTGAAAGATCCCGCTTCGTATTCCCCGGAGCATGTCGATCGACTGTTCCGCAACACCGGGGGCCGTTTCGACGACGTCACGACGCCGGCGTCCGTCGGTCACGGCGGATTCGGGCAGGGGTGCTGCGTGGGCGACTTTGACGCCGACGGCTTTCCCGACCTCTACGTTTGCAACTTCGGTCCCAATGCGTTGTTCAAAAACAATGGAGACGGCACGTTCCAAGATGTCACAGACGCCGCTGCGGTCGGCGATCCGCTCTGGGGCAGCAGCCCCGTGTGGGTCGACCTGAACGATGACGCGCTCTTGGACTTGTTCGTCACGAACTACCTCGTTTTGAACTTCGAAAATCACCAGGTCTGCGAGTACCACGGCAAGCCTGGATACTGCGGTCCCGGCGCATACGAGGCGGCGCCCGACCGGGCCTACCTCAACAACGGAGACGGCGCCTTCACCGAAGCCGCGGAAGCGCTGGGACTCAGCGCCGCCAACGGAAAAGGCCTGGCGGTGGCCGTCGCCGACTTCGACGGCGACGCCCGGCCGGAGATTTACGTCGCCAATGACATGGCGGAGAACTTCCTCTATCGCCGCGTCGAGGGAGCATCCGCTCCGCGGTACGAGAACATCGCCGGCGTCGCCGGTTGCAGCGTCGCCGACGATGGAAGCAACGAGGCCAGCATGGGCGTGGCCTGCAGCGACTTCGACGGCGATGGGCTGGTGGACATCTTCTTGACCCACTACTACTCGAGCAAGAACACCCTCTACCGCAACTTGGGCGGACTGCTCTTTGCCGATGAAAGCCGGCGATCGCGGATCGCCGCGACCAGCTTTCACACGCTCGGTTTCGGCACGGTTTCGCTGGACTACGACCGGGACGGCTCGCGGGACCTGTTCGTGGCGAACGGACACGTACTCGGTCCTCTGCACACGCCCAATGCAATGAAGCCGCAACTGCTCCACAACGACGGCGCAGGCCGCTTTGATGACGTGTCGCAACTCGCCGGCCCCTATTTCGAAGACCAGTATGTAGGCCGCGGCGCGGCCGGCGCGGATTATGATGACGACGGCGATCTCGACCTCGCCGTCACCCATCTGCACCGCCCCTTCGCCCTGCTGCGGAATGATACCCAGACGGAAAGTCATTTCATCGGCCTGGATCTCGTCACGGGGAACCGGACGCTCCCGTGCGGGGCGCGCGTGGTGGTCGCCGCAGGGGAACGAAAAATCGTCGCGCCGGTGGTGAGCGGGGGAAGCTACCTCTCGGACGGGGATCGGCGAATTATGGTAGGATTAGGCGCGTGGGATCGCGGCGTTGACCTGGAAGTGCATTGGCCGTCCGGTACGGTCGATCGCTTTCACGATCTCTCGACCGATCGCTATTGGCGAATCCCCGAAGGCGGTCGCCCTGACGCGGCGCCGGCGATCTCCGGCCGCACGCAGTGAGTGCTCGTGATCAAGCGCATTGTAATCGCGTCGTTGCTCGTCGTCCTCAGCGGGACCGGCATCTCGGCCGCCGTGGCGGTAATGCATGCGCAGTCGGGCTTGGAGGACGCCGAGGAATTGCTCGCCCATCAATTGTGGCCTCAGGCCCGCGAGCGATTGGCGGATTACTTGTGGCTTCACCCCAACGACGCGCAAGCGCGGATCCTCTTGGCGGAGG
>JAHWKS010000887.1 GCA_019347795.1 Planctomycetota bacterium
TCCAATGGGCGGTTGAGGCGGCGGAACTGGGCGCCGGCGAACTGGTCGTCACGTCAGTCGATCGGGAAGGGACGGGCCACGGTTACGATCTGGAGCTGACCCGCCGGATCGGAGAATCGGTGTCCATTCCCGTGATCGCCTGCGGCGGCGCCGGCTGCCTCGAGCACATCCTTGAAGTTGTCGCTCAAGGCAAGGCCGACGCCGTGGCGGTGGCTTCCTGCCTGCACTACGATGCGATCCAGCATTGCCGGTCGCAGGACGAAGATTACGCGGCGGAAGGGAACACCCAATTTCTTCACCGGCAGACCAGCTTCAGCCGCATTCAGCCGACCTCTCTCCAGGCGGTCAAAGACTATCTTTGCGGTCAGGGCGTGGACTGCCGTTGGAGTCCGAACGCCCACAAGGCGTCCGCCTAAACCGGGGGCACGGAAGGAGATCATGAGCAAGCGATCACGTCCGGATGCGGCCATTGTGGATTATGGCCTGGGCAATCTCTATAGCGTGTTGCGCGCATGCGAGCGAGTGGGCCTGACGGCCGAGATTACGTCGTCGGCTGCGGAATTGCTTTCCGCCCGGAGCGTCATTCTGCCGGGGGTCGGGGCCTTCGGAGACGCGATGGCGAACCTTCGAGTGCGGGACCTCGTCGGTCCGCTGCGCGAGGCGGCCCAGCGGGGGACGCCCGTTTTCGGCATCTGCCTGGGGCTGCAACTGTTGATGAGCGAGAGCGAAGAGTTCGGCCTGCACCAGGGGCTGAACATTATTCGCGGGCGCGTCGTGCATCTGGGCCGCCCCCACGGCGGCCCCGGTCCTCTGAAGGTCCCGCAAGTAGGGTGGAACCGCATCCGGCGCCCCAACGTGAAGGCGGCGGGCGGTGATCCGTGGTCAGGGACGCCGCTGTCGGGAACCGACGACGGAGCATACCAGTATTTTGTGCATTCGTTCTATGTCACTCCGGAGGATCCCGGAGTCGTGCTGGCTCGCACTAGGTACGGGGACGTGGAGTTCTGTTCGGCGGTGCGGCAAGGCAACGTGTTTGCGTTCCAGTTCCATCCGGAGCGAAGCGGCGCAGAGGGGACCGCCATTTACCGAAACATCGCCGAGATTGTCCGCAGCCACTCTCAGGAGAAGGAGAATTGTCATGCCGCGTGAAACGCTGGAGGCGTACTACGGTCTGCCGCAGGAAGTTAAACACTGCAAGCGCTGCGTCGTTTCGAACCAGCGTCCCTCCTCCACGCCCGAGTTTCGGAACTCGCCCGATCGGAAGATCGGAACGATCTCCTTTGACAACAACGGGGTGTGCGATGCATGCCGCTTTGCCGAAGTAAAAGAAGGCCTCGACTGGGAGGCCCGCGAGCGCGAGCTTTGGGAGCTGTGCGATAAGCACCGCTCCCGGGACGGCTCCTACGATTGCCTGGTTCCCGGAAGCGGCGGCAAAGATAGCTGTTACCAGGCCCATATTCTCAAGGCCAAGTTCGGGATGCACCCGCTGACGGTGACGTGGCCGCCGATCTTGTACACGGACATTGGCTGGCGGAACTTTAAAAACTGGCTGGCGGTGGGAGGGTTCGACAACATCAGCTGGAACCAGAACCCGCAGGTGATGAAACTGCTCACCCGGCTGTCCATCGAGAACCTGCTGCATCCGTTTCAGACGTTCATTCTCGGGCAGAAGAACTACGGCCCCAAGATTGCGGCCCGGTTGGGAATCCCCTTGGTGTTTTACGGCGAAAATGAAGCGGAGTACGGCAACCCGATCGCCGACACCACCACTTCGTTGCGCAGCAAGTCGTATCACGCCACGCAGAATTTCGATGAGTTGCGCTTGGCCGGCGCGCCCGTCAAGACGTTGATGAGCGACTATGGCCTGCGGTACTGCGATTTGGAGCCGTATTTGCCCGCCGCCGCCAGCGCGTTCGACCGGATCGACATTCAGGTCCATTACCTCGGATACTACTTGAGGTGGACGCCCCAGGAGGCCTATTACTACGCCGCCGAACATTGCGGGTTCGAAGCCAACCCCTTCCGCACCGAGGGAACGTACAGCAAGTACAACAGCCTGGACGACAAGATCGACGGGTTCCACTACTACACAACTTACATCAAGTTTGGCATCGGCCGCGCCACCTACGACGCCTCGCAGGAAATCCGCAACCGGCACATCACCCGCGAGGAAGGGATCGCGCTGGTGCGCAGGTTCGACGGCGAATTTCCGGAAAAGTATTTTCACGAAATCATGGAGTACATCGGCATGGAGCCGGAGCACTTTCGGGAGCTGGTGGATCGGTTCCGCTCGCCGCACTTGTGGAAGAAGGAGCAGGGCGAATGGAAGCTGCGCTATCCGATCTGGGAAGTTGAAGCTCAAGCGGGCGCCGAGGCCGCGTAAGGCCCTTTCCCGCAAGGCTCGTTCACCCGTCGCGCGCTGCTGCTCGCTTGAGGCAGTGGCGTCCGCGGGGTCTACTCCCCTTGAGCAGGCGGCGCTATGAGTGGCGCGAAGCGCAGCGAAGCCCCTGCGCCCGCCCGTCGGCGGCGTCGCCCAACTCCGCCCTGGACGGCCCACGGATGAGCCAATCGAGCCTCGCGCGCGACCTGCACCGCTTGACCTCCAAGGCGACAGTCTACGCCCTGGGCATGCTTATGCTGCGCGGCCTGAATTTCTTTCTCCTTCCGCTCTATACCCGCATTCTCTCGAGCGAGGACTACGGCATTATCGCCGTCACGACGACGATCACCATGCTGCTGACGATCGTCTTACCGCTCGGCATGCACAACGCGCTGGCCAAGTCCTATCATGCGTCCAAGACCGCCGACGAGCGTGCGGAGGCGATCTGGACGCACTGGCTGTCGATGC
>JAHWKS010000888.1 GCA_019347795.1 Planctomycetota bacterium
CTCGGTGGGAAAGGGGCTTTTGCTCCAGACGCAGGCGAGTTCCCCTGCCCCCATGCGCGTCGCAGGAGGCGCCTGCGGCGCCTCATGCGACGCGAATAGAGGTAGGTGAAGGGGAGCGATAAGCTGGAGCAAAAGCCGTTGAACCACCGAGACAAGCTCGGTGGGGATATGGATTAGAGCCAGACGCTGTTACTACTATGTCCGACCTCCTCGAAAAATGCTCCGTCTGCGGCGCCTTAATCGATGAGGAGGATCTGTTCTGCGCCAACTGCGGGACGGAGGCGCCGCATCGCGAGGAGTCGGACCAACGGGAATCGACCACGTGGCGGCATAACTTCGAGTGCCGGGGGTGCGGGGCGTCGATGAGCTGGGACGCCTCGGCCAAGGCGCTGCGGTGTCCCTTCTGCGGCTCCTCGGATTTGGACGAGCAGCGGGATGCGCGAGTCCTGGCGCCGAAGCGAATTGTGCCGCTGACGGTCGATCGCGAGCAGGCCCGCTCCATTCTGCGGCAGTGGCTCGGACGCGGATTCTGGCGGCCCGGAGATCTCGCCTCCGTCGCTACGATCGACGAGATGCGGCCGGTCTTCGTCCCGTACTGGGTCTTCGAGGCGCGGACGCACACCTACTGGACCGCCGACAGCAGCAAGGTCCCTTTCGGCGCCCGCGGCGATTGGGTCCCCGTGTCAGGCGAGCACCATGGCCGCTACCAGGGCGTGTTGATCGGCGCCAGCAGCGCTCTCACGCCGCACGAAACCACGGCGATCTGCCCCTTCGATCTCGCCCGCGGCCGAGCGCCGGACGAGGTGGACCTGGAGAACGTGATCGTCGAGCAATTTCGCGTGCAGCGGAAGTACGCCCGCCCGATGGCGCGGCAGGGATTGGAGAACCTGGAGCGAGAGGCGTGTTCGCAGTACGTTCCCGGGCGCAATCGCAATCTGAAGGTCAACGTCCGCCTGGAGAATCTCAGCAGCGAGCCGGTGCTGGTCCCCGTGTGGATCATGGCCTACCGCTACCGAGACGAGCTGTACCGCTTTCTCATCAATGGCCAGACCGGAAAGGCTTGGGGCGAGGCCCCGCTTTCCTGGCTCAAGGTGGCAGCGGCGGTGCTCATCGCCGCCGGCGTAATCGCTCTGATCGCGGTGATAGCCGCCATCGCGTCGCAGGCGTAATGTTAGATAGGAGGGACGATGACTTCTCAACCGGAGCTACGACTCACGGACTCGGCGAACTGCATCGTACGCCAGATTGGTGAGCGCGGCCGGGCGCGCGGTCTCGATTTCACAAATGAAGCCTGCATACCTCCTCTTGCGCTTTGGCGGGCTCAATCTTCCTCCTTATTCCGCAGCATCGGCTGCAGCTCGTCCACGAAGTCGCGGACGTCTTTGAACTCGCGGTAGACGCTGGCGAAGCGGACGAAGGCGACCTGGTCCAGCTCGCCGAGGCGCTCCATCACCAGTTGGCCGATGTGGCGGCTGTCCACCTCCGCGTCAAAGTTGGCGTAAATCTCCGCCTCGACCGCGGCGGCCAGGGCCTCGATCTGCTCGTCGCTCACGGGGCGCTTCCAAAGCGCTTTGCGGAGGCCCACGCGGATTTTGTCGAGATTGAACGGCTCGCGGACGCCGTTCTTCTTCACCACCTTGAGCTCCATCTCCTCCAGCCGCTCGTAGGTGGTGTAGCGGCGGCTGCAGCGATTGCACTGCCGGCGGCGGCGGATGATGTAGCCGTCCTGGCAGGCGCGCGAGTCGATCACGCGATCGTTATCGACGCCGCAGAAGGGGCAACGCATAAAAAGAGCCTCGAGCGGAGTGAAATCCCGGCCATTCAATCGTAGCGCCGGCCCGGGGAAGAAACAATAGAGAAGCGTGCGGACCGGCGCGGAGGCCGCTATAATGGGCGGCGCCGGCGAAGCCGCGATCTGCAATCGATGCCCCTCACCAGGAATCGCTGACATGCAATGCCCCCGCTGCCAGGCCGAAGTCGAACCGAAGGCGAAGTTCTGCCCCTCCTGCGGCGCCGCGCTGGCTGAAGGCGCCGCCCCCACTGCGGGACCCGCGGCCGGCCTCGGTCCCCGGCCGGGCGAGTCGGTCGAGGAAGAAAGCGATCTCTGGGAAGGCGCCTACTCGCCCAAAGCCATGGTCGGCACGTGGGTGCTGCTGGCCGTGGTGAGCATCGCGGTCATCGCCGGAGCGATCTTCCTGGGGACCGTGGAAGCGGCCGCGGGTATTGCACTGCTTTGGCCGATCGCCATCGGCCTGATCGTGGTGATGTGGGTGATCGGCATCGGTTTGGCCCTCTATCGCAAGTGGAGCGTCCACTACAAAGTCACGACGCAGCGGCTGATCCATCGCCGCGGTTTGTTGAGCGTCAGGACCGACCGGATCGAGCTGATCGACGTGGACGACATCACGTTCCAGCAGGGGCTGGTGGAGCGGATGTTCGGCGTGGGGACGGTGAACATCAGCTCCAGCGACCGCTCTCATCCGGAGCTATTACTGCGCGGGATCGACGAGGTGCACCGCATCTCGGACCTGATCGACGACGCCCGCCGCAAAGAGCGCCGCCGCCGCGGCCTGCACATCGAGGCGATCTAAGGGCCTCCCCCAATGCTCCGTGAATCTGGGTAGGTCCCGGGCGACGTTTCGCCCTCGGCCAAAGGCCGGCGGACTGTGCCGATTTGGGGAAATATTCACGCTGCCTCAAGGGCGCCGGTTGTTCGGGCGATAATGATAGTAGCGATCGTGCCGATTGTGCGCACGGATCGTTTTCTAGCGACTGCACGACACGCCGCTGCGCCCTGCGCGGCGGGCTTTCCGGCTTCTTGCGAGCGGGAGCGAGACTATGGGG
>JAHWKS010000889.1 GCA_019347795.1 Planctomycetota bacterium
ACGCCGAACCATCCGGACCTGCGATTCACCGGGCGAGTGCGGGAATCGCTGGCGCCAGCGCTGGCGGAGATCGGCTTTTCCGTCGAGGGGCTGCCGTACCGCATTCGCCGCGGCGCCCGGGAGCACGACGAGTCCCGACGCCTGCAACGGGCGGAACGAAACCTGCAACTGGTGATCCGTGAAATGAACGAGATCGGCCCCATCCCGCGGCTCTTGAACTGCCTGGCCGAGGCGCACCAGACGCTCGGGCAGCCGGGAAAGGCGGAAGCTCTCTATCGCGGCGCCCTCAGCAGCGAATCGAACCTCGCCGAGCGGCTGGAAGCGTACTACGGCCTTTTGGTCGCCCTCGAAGGCCGGGACGACAGCCGGGCCGCGCAGGTGGCGGTGTGTCTGGAGGCGCTGGAAGAATTCCCGATGGATGCTCACCTTCTCTGCGCGATGGGCGGTTACCTGCAAGCGGCCGGGCACGGGGATCTCGCGATGCAGTCGCTGGAAACGGCGTGGCGGTACGGGCAGATTCACCCCGAGGTGTGGCACCTGGGCGACATTCGCGAGATCGCGGCGGTGAGCCTGAGCCGCTGCCAGGAGTTGGCGGGCCTGGTGGAGAAGGCGCGAGAGACGGTCGATGCGGCCCTTGCGGAAAACGCAACCTCGCACCGCCTCCACCGCCGCCGCGACGAGCTAACCACCGCCGACGTCCAACCCCTTCGCAACGCCTCGTAGCACGGGCGGCGCGCCTGTGACGGAAGCGTCTTGCGGCCGGCGCGCTGCTAATGTTCGTGCGCGTGCGGGTCGTCCAAATGATGCTGGTCGAGGTGTACGTGTAGGTTCGGGATCGCCTCGATCAGCTCGCTCAGGCCCTCTTCGGTCGCGTCGCCGCCGTCGATGTAGAACGACTCCAAATGATCCATGCCGTGCAGGCGCCGCAGCCCGGCGTCGGTGATGGGGACATGGATCAGGTGCAGGAAGCGTAGCTGCTTCATCTCGGCGATGTGGGCCATCCCCGCGTCGGTGACGTGGGGACTGCCGAAACGCAGTAGCTCCAATTGCGGCAGTTCGGCCAGCGTCGCCAGCCCCGTATCCGTGAACTCGGCTTGCGGCAGGTTGACGATCTTCAGGTTCGCCAGGCTTCGCAGGTGTTTCAGTCCCTCGTCTCCGATGGCGCCTCCGCGAATCTTCAACCGCTCCAGGTTCTCCAGCGTCGCCAGGTGCGCCATCCCCGCATCGGTCACTTGCGCTTGCTCCAGCGTAAGAACGCGCAGGTTGTCCAAGCCGCGAAGTTCGGCGAGGTCGTCATCGCGAATGGCTTCCTGCTCCATCACGATCTCGTCACCGGCGCCCGCACGCACGGCTTCGATCTGCGCAGACCAACCCGGCGAAGGCGACGCATCCTCGCGCGGCGCGGAGGCGGAGCAACCGGCCAGCAACATCGACGCCGCAATCGCGGCTGCGAGCGGAGTGCGAATCACAATCACCCTCCCCTCCGCCGCCGGATGACATCCTGGCAATATTTGAGCAGACGCAAATCGGCTAGCTCCTCTTCGACGCGATCCGGCGGCGGATCGCCCAGGCTGCGCGCAGTTTCGCGCAGGAGCAATTCGCCGAAGCGGCCGCGCGCCCGCTTCAGCAACTGCCGCACATTCTCGGCGGTCATCGGCCGGCCGAGCCGCCCGCCCAGCTCCTCCGCCAATTGGGCCGATTTCAGATCGGGGTGATCCACACGAAACCGCAGGACCGCGTGGTAGGGCTGTCCCGTCTGCCGCTCATGCTCCTCCAGCGCAGCCCAGGCGCGGGCGAGCAGCTCATTCCGCCAGCTCTCGACGAAGACCTGATCGTCGCCCGCGTGCGGCGCCCCCGCATCTTCTACATCCGGCGGCTCCGCAACCAGGCGCGCGGGCTGCTTCGCCTGCCGGCGGCGGTGATCGTGGACGAGGTGAAACAGGCATCGCTTGATATAGTCGCGAAAGCGTCCCCGCTCCGGGTCGGCGCCCCGATACCGCCCGCTGAGGAACCGCACCGCGAACTCCTGAGTCAAATCGTCGGCGACCTGCTCATCCTTCACGGCCGCCCGGAGGTAGCGATACACGGCGCCGAGGTATCGCTCCATCATTTCCTGCTGCGCCTTGGCCGCCTCGTCGGTCGGCGCATGCGCCTTCCGCAGCAGCGTCCACTGCGTCGCAATCGCGCTCAACCGTTGATCGAAGTCATTCATCGCGATCGGATGACAAGCTGGAGTCCATGCTTTAGCATGTCCTCCGTCGCGGGACGCATCAATCCCGTCCTCCGGTCAATGGGCGAAACCCTTGATGAATAGCCATCGTTTGTCCCTCAAGACTTATGAATGGGCGGATGAGATGGTGCGGATCGGGAATCGGGCGGTCCGTCGGGCTCAGGAGGAAAGCCGCCGGCTGGGCGTGCCGAACGTCTATTCGATCAACGGAATCCTCTATTACGAGCTGCCCAACGGCGAGCTCTCCCGCACCGATCCCTACCGGAACTCGCCGCATGGCGACGCAGACGCCGCCGATGAGGTTCGATAGCTGCCAGCATGTTTTGCACCCCTGACGTTCCTCACGCGGTGGCTACGGGCTTTGACTGTTGACACTCGACGGGGCGTGTGTAAACAGTCAACGCTCTGGTGCGAAGGGGATGCGCGCTTCTCGTGCCGGCCGACTTCCGCTTTCTCCCTGCCCGCGAGCGATCGCCGGAAAATTTTTTCTGCGGGCGCGGGGCGTTCGTAACTCCTTATTGGGTTGTAATTTGTTACGTTTGACCCCACCCTCCGCCGCGGATATCCGCGGGGGACGCGGTGTCCGCAGTCCCGCCGACAGATTGGC
>JAHWKS010000890.1 GCA_019347795.1 Planctomycetota bacterium
AGCGCCCGGGCCGGACAAAAGCGGGGCGGACCGTCCATCACTCCGCATTCTGCTTGCTGAAGATGGTCCAATCAATCAAGAAGTGGCGATCGGCCTTCTGAACATGGCCGGCCATACAGTCCAGGCCGTTGGAAACGGCCGCGAAGCTTTGGACGCGGTTCAGCGAGATTCGTTCGACGTTATCCTGATGGACCTGGAGATGCCGGAAATGGATGGGCTGGAGGCGACCAGCCGCATTCGCGACCACGAGGCCGCATCCGGCGGAAGAACGCCGATTATCGCCATGACGGCCCACGCCGTGAAGGGTTTCCGCGAGCGCTGCCTGGAGGCCGGGATGGACAACTTCGTCACCAAGCCGATCGACCTCGACGAGCTGCTTCGAGCGCTCGAGTCGGTCACATCGCCCGCGGAGGAGTTGGCCGCAGCGCCGTGATCAGCGCCGGATATAGATCCCCTCGGCGGCGATCACCAGGTTCCCCAGCTCGTCCAGCTCGCCCCGGCCGCAAACCACGACCAGTTGATTCTCCTCGACGCCCAACAGCGTGCGGGCGTCGATGGGAAGCACCTCGCCGCGATCGTCCTGACACTGCACGATCGCCAGCGTGTCGGTGATCGACGTTTTACCCTTGCAGAAGTGGCAGGTATCGTCCTGGCAAGGCCCGTGGCCGTGCTCGTCCAGGATGGCCGCCGCGTCGGACACCAGGAACGCGGCCTTCCCCTCGTCCCACGGGCTGAGATCTCCCGCCGCGATGCGGCCGAGAATCACGACTTTCCCGTTTGCAGTCAGTGCCTGCCTCGCTTTGACGATCGTCTCCGTCCCCGCCGGCTCCTCGGCGAGCAACAGCCGGGCGCGGTGGACCGCCACCTGCGGATCTTCGCCGGTCGAGTCGGAACTGCAACCGGCGAGCGTTGCGCTCGCGATCAGCCACAGCAAGCAGCAAAGGAATTTATATTTTGGCATCGGGGATCTCCGCCTGCGGCTTACTGCTTGGGCTTTCTGGTGAACTTCCCGCCGGGCCCGGACATGAGCGTGATGTCGAAACCCGCCGACTCGACGGCCTCCCACATCGCCTTGGGCGGAATCGACTTCTGTTTTTGCGGCACGACGTACGCCGTGTCGTTGGCCACGTCGGCGCGGACCTCCAGCACCCCCGGCAGCAGATACAGCTTCGCGGCGATCTTCTTGGCGCACGCGGAGCAGTGCATGTCGCCGACGACAATCGTCGTGAACGTGGGGGCGGGGCTCTCCGCCGCGACGGGAGTTCGGCCGAGCGAAGCAATTGCCGTCATCGCCAGGCAACCGAGAACGAGCGCGCGTAGCATCGCAATCCTTTCCGCGAGTGATGGTGGAGACCGAGAAGGGCGTGGCGTCTCTATTGGTATCGGCCGGGAAGCCCGTAGAATTTACCCTAGCGGCGCCGGGCGTCGGCGCCTCCTGAAAATCGCGGAGCCGTGGCGATGCGGATCACGCCGAAAGAGACCGTCGGCGTTTTGGTTGCGGTGCATGTCTGCGCGCTGATCCTGGGGTTCGCTCTCCTCTTCGTGCTGGAGATCATTTGGACGGCGCCGTTTCTCCTCGCCCCGTGCCTCGTCGCCCAGATCGGCCTGCTCAACACCTGGCTGGTGTTCGGCGGTCGCGAGGCGCCGCTTCGACTGCTGGTGTGGGGCTGCGTGATGTTTTTCGCCTCGCTCCCCCTAATGTGCGCCCCGCTGGTTGTGTCGGTCGTGCACGTCGCGATTCTCGGCGTCCTTCGCTGGAGAGTGGCCGGAGTTTACTACTTCATCGGCGATGCCGAGGCCGCGGCCCATCGCCGCATTCAGTTCTCGATCGGCCGGCTGATGGCCGCGACGGCGGCCGTCTCGGTCGTGCTGGCCGCGGCGCGGTTCTTCCGGACCTTCGAACCGAACGACCCGACGGCGGCGGCCGCGGTGGGCCTGGTTGCCTCGCTGGCGTCGATTGCAACCGTCGCCGTCTCCCACGCAATTGCGTTATGGGCGGTGCTGGGGACGGAGCACCCGCGGGCGGGACTGGCCGGCTCGACCGCGATCTCGGCGGGTCTGGGGGCCGTGCTTGCGTTCGCCCTCGAGGCGCCGGCGGAGGTCTTCGGCGTTCTTACGTTCGTCGGCGCGGCTCAGGCGGCGATCTACGGCGGCTCGCTCCTCGTAATCCGCACCGGCGATTACCGCCTCTTTCGGCATCCGCCTCTGAACGCGGCATCGGCCAGGGCGGAGGACGAGATCATATTCCTGGACCCGTCACCGAGAGCGGCGAATCTTCCACACGTGGTACACGAAGACGAGTGACCGATCGAAGTCGATCTCGTAGCGCAAACCCAGTGGATCAACAAAGAAAATGCGCTCGTCGCCGCCGCGCGATTCGCCGTGAGTGGCCGGATTCCTCGACACCTCGTCGTCGATTGCGGCGGCCGCCGAGGTAAAGTCGGCTCGCAGACCGCTCTCGGCCAAGAGCCAGATTTCCGCCAGTTCATCCAAGGCCGACTGAAGCCAGCGGACCTCGAACATCAGAGCTTCTCCAGATGCGCGAGCACCTCGGCGGTTGAATACGTCCGCTCCTCAGATCGCTTTCGCCGCTCCAACTCCTCGGCCGAAATCTTCGGCTCCAAATCGTACTCGACCCGGCCGAGTACGATTTTGAGCCGAAGATTTCGGCTCCAAATCGTACTCGGCCGGGTCGAGCGCCGGGAAGTAACGACCCAACACGCCCCCGTCTTTAGCGCACAATTCCACGGGCTGCGTCAGCGAACGCAGTTTCGCCAAAAGCGATGCCTCGAGCACCAAACGTGTCAAGGTCGTCAGATCGGAAGAGC
>JAHWKS010000891.1 GCA_019347795.1 Planctomycetota bacterium
GCCGGAGTACTCAGCCAGTTGGTCCACTTACACCGACATTGCCCAGGTCGGCGAGGTTGCGTACACTCCCGCTTCTCATACGGAACCCGGCCCGCGAAGAAGCGTTGTGCCGGCCGAATGAAAAATATCGATGGCGCCGAGAACCGCCGTGGCCGACGGTGCGTAGGATTGTCGCAACAGGAGGCCGGCCGGGGAAGCAGCGACGGCCTTGCTTAACAAGCTTCGCCACTTATCCCATTCGCCCCCGGCCGCAAACAGCGGGAGATTTCCCAGAACGATACAAGGAGGTTGGCGGCAAGTTCTGTGCGAAGGGGCGGTCGAGGTTGACGATAGCTGGCATAGACTCTGACGCCTGCGAAGTCGATCTCCCCGCGACGGAATTCGCGAGTGCTCCCGGCGGCGGCTCATCCGCCCCGGCTCGGACACGGAATGCAGCGCCAACACGACGGTTCGTAACCTAGAGTTGTGGGACGAGCCGCGATAAGCGCGCGGCCGTTCCAGTTCCATTCCGGTCAACTGGACAAAGGCGGGTTTCCACCCGCCGCTGGGGGAGAGTAAGCATGAAAGTTCAAGGCGCAATCTACGCTCACGGTCCGCATGCCCTGCAGGGGCCGCATCAGGCCACCAAGGCGGGAGCGAAGCAACACGTCTCGCAACAACCTGTGGATCAGTTGGACATCTCTCGCGAAGCCCAGGATCTCAGCGAGTCTCGCGAATCCTCGGGAGTTCGGCGAGAACTGGTGGACCGCGTGCGGGCGGAAATCGCCGCCGGCACGTACGACACGGAGGAGAAGTTCAACCTCGCCGTTGACGCGCTCGCCGCCGATCTGGGCGTTGAGTGACGCCGCAAGCGACGGCTCTCACCTCCACGTGCGCCAGAGCAGATACTCGCGCACCCGGCGGAAGTAGGACGAGTAGAGATACCGGTCCTGGTCGTGCGTCAGCCCGACCTCGTCGCTGACGTCGATCTGGATCACGCGGTAAGCAAGCGGACCGAGCCGCTCGAGTCCCTCCAAACCGGTGTAGCCGAGGGCCTGGGCATTGGCGCCCGGCGCCAGCAGCCGATAGCGCCGCAAGACGGGATCGCGCGGGTTGTAGAGCACTAGCATTCGCTCGACCTGCGTTAGGGCTCGGGCGTGAAAGGCGCCCGGCAGGAGCCACGTGTTTTGAAACGCCGGCGCCATGAGCGCGGCCCGCACCGGAAGCCGCGGCATGAGAAACTCCGGCGGGAGCACGCGGCCTTCCAACGCTCCGCCCCCCAGCAAGTGCAGCGCGCCCGAGATAATCCGCGTGCCGAAGCTGAATCCCGTGAGGCTGATCCGGGCATCGGGGGGCAATCGCGAGAGGACCGTCCCCAGGTAAAGTCCCTCCAAGTCCGTGCGCTCGGCCTTGGCGCGCACGTCGTTGAGCGGACCAGGCATACGGTCGCTCGGCCAGGACCAGATCACATAGCGCAGCGGGACATGACCCCCGCCCTGCCGCAATCGCCGGTACACCTGCCAGCCGCGATCCAGGGCCGCCTCCCACGAGTAGCGATTGCCGTGGATGTAGAAAAGCGTCACGGCGTTCGGATCGTGATAGGCGACAAACTCGGCCAGAGTGCTCCGGCGCCAGCAGCCGCCTTCGAACCGCCGCACGCAAACCTGCTCCGGCAGTTGATGGCATGGGACCTCATCGATGTGCCGGGTGCTGATCACCCAGACCTGGTCGCCGGGGCAGCATGCCGCGCTCGGCGCGACGATGCTCAACACGCCGGCCAGCGCCGACATCGCCGCGAGCGCCATCTGCGGATTGATGCCGGCGATCTTCATGTACCGAGCGGGAGGGGCGGGACGCAAAAGGGGAGGGTGCTAAAAAATAGCACCTGTTTCGGTGCGCGCGTTGCGGAAAAACAACGCGGCTAGGGAAAAAAATCGTCATGTGGCGACGGCGCCGCCCCGCGTGACGTAGAGTTGCTCGACCCACGGCCGCGAGTGTCCTCCCCTATCGTTGACAGGAGTCGAATCGATCATGACGAAAGCTTGGATCATGGCGGCCGTGACGCTAGCGGCGGCCGCGGGTTGCGCCCACGATCGCGGTTGTTACGACGGCTGGAGCGCCTTCGGCGATCCGTACGCGGATGGCGTGTACGGCGATGGCGTCGTATACGGCGACAGCGGCTTTGGCGATTACATCGTCGAGGGCGAGCATCCGATATATCTGCCGGACGGGGCCGTGGTCGGTCCGGAAGTCCTTGTTCCCGGCGGCGAGACGATTCCGGTCCCCGCCGGAGAGCCGCTCCCCGGCCCGGCTCAATAAACTTGCTTCTCCCCGCGGCGAACCGACGCCCGCGACTCGCGCGCAGGAGCCGGCATCTTCGGATGCTCGCTCCCGCCAGTTGCGGGCGATCGCATTTCTTGCTTCCTCACGAGCGTCAAATAGCAGACAGGCGGCATAAAAGACCCCGGCAGGACCGCGGGAAACCCTCGCGACCGGGACGCTGCGAATTTCGTTTCTTGACACGGACTTTTCATTTACAATGGCAAGCGTGTCACGTTCTCGGGGAGCTTAAGGGCTCCCATCTTCCTGCGCGCTCAGGCAGAGGCTGGTATTGTGAACGAAGAATTCCGTGATCTGGATCGCCGCGGGTCAAGCGGCGGCTCGCGCGACTCGCTGGTGGAGCGGCTTGATCCGGCCTTGGGAGAGGCGTCGTCGGGGATCGGCGTGCTGCTCTCGGAGCTGGTGCGGCGTACCTTGCGCGGCGGCGTGGCGAAGATTGAAGAGGAGATGCACGAGTTTGTCGAGGAGAAGCTCGAGCTCGCCGTCGAGGAGCGCATGCCTGCCTTT
>JAHWKS010000892.1 GCA_019347795.1 Planctomycetota bacterium
TACTTCTTCGAAGAACCTTGCTGGCCCGAATGCCTGGACGGGCTCGCGATGATCAACGCTGCGCTGGTCACTCCCGTCGCCACGGGCGAGCGGATCACGGGCCTCGCCGAGTTCCGCGAGCTGTTCGCCCGCCGCGGCTGCGAGGTGTGCCAGATGGACATCACGCACTGCGGCGGATTGAGCGGCGCGCGGCGAGTGGCGGCGCTGGCCGAGGCGCACCGCATCTCGCTGGCGCCTCACAACCCGCAAGGGCCGGTCAGCACGGCGGCCTCGCTCGAGTTCGGATTCTCGCAGCCGAGCTACATCATCTGCGAGACAGTCCACCAGGATGTCCCCTGGCGCGGCGACATCGTCCGCGAAGGCTTCACTGTCGAGCCGCAAGGCCGCGTGGTGCGTCCCAACACGCGGCCGGGGCTGGGCATCGAGATCAACGAGGCGGAGGCGAAGAAACACCCCTTCCAACAGGAGTCGCTGCAGCGCGTCTTCTACCAAGACGGCAGCGTCGGCGACTGGTGAAGACGGCGCCGGCGGCCGAACATCGGCCGAAACCGGCAACCGCCTTTGATGGTTCTCCAGCACGGTCCCTTCGTCACTCCGTCGGGTCCGCCTCCTCCGTCGTCTCAGTACTTTCTTGGGCGGGCGTGGAAGACTGCTCCGGCTCGGCCGCTTCCTCGCCGGCTTCTCCGGAATCTTCGCTCTCGGCGGGAGCGGCGTCTAGCTTGGCGATCACCTCCTGAATCTGCTGCAACTCTTCCCCCTCGGCGTTGACGGCCAAGACCGTTACGCCGCCGACGTGCAGCGTCTGAGACGGGAACTGGAGTTGCTGCAGGATGCCGGTGACCCGCTGTGCATCCGCGTGGCGGAGCGGGATGACGAATCGCCCCTCCACCTGCTCCCCCTGGCTCATCTGGTCGGCAGGGGCGTCGAACGCCTTGATCACGCGGGCCACCTCGTCCAATTGCTCCGCGGGTCCGCGGACGAAGAGTATGCGCTTTTCCTCATCGGCCGCGATCCGCAACGGCTGAGCGCCGGGCGTCTCTTGGGCCCGGTAGCCGAGCGTCGCCGGATAGCCGCTCCCGTATCGTTGCCCGGCGAACCCGCCGCCGTACATCGGCATTTGAAGCAGTTGCATCATCTCCGCTGGCTTGGCGTGCTCAAGCACAAAGATTTGCAGTTTCAGGGCCGCCTTGCTCTTCTTCTCATCCGCGTTCTTGTCGTCCGCGCTGTCTTTCGCCTCCTGTTTCTTGTCGGCGGGAGCCGCCGCGTCGGCTGCGGGCGAGGCCTGCTCCCCCTCTTGCGCATCCTGAGAGGGAGCGGGATTGGCAAGCAGGGCGGCCAAGACGATACCCCCAATCATGGACCATTTGCTCGGCTTCATCTTTCAATCTCCTTTCCGGGGAAGGGGTCGCATGGTTCTCGCCCCGCGCGAGCACCGCCGCGACCGAAGCAGAAGAACACCAAGGGCTGCAACTTTCACGCCATTGACCCGCTGGAGATACGGCTCGCACCGGCGACGACTCCCAAACCAGAGGGGCGCCGCGAACCAGCCTGGAAACACGGCGTCCACTAATTGTCCAGCGCGCTCTCGCCCGGTAAGATGGGAATCAAAACGGACGCGCCAAGCGGGTCCCTATCAGGCCAGGGTAGCTCAGTTGGTTAGAGCGCCAGATTGTGGATCTGGAGGCCCCGGGTTCGAGCCCCGGCCCTGGTACTTTCCACGGCGTTGGAACTCGCTACCGTGCCGGCGCCGTGTGGCGGGCGTGGAGCTCGCGGCAGGTTTGGGCGATGTCGGCGGGGTCGAGGGAGAGGTCGGTTAGGAGTTCGCTGCGTTCGCCGTGCTCGATGAAATGATCGGGGATCCCCAGGCGGCGGAGGCGCCCGGCGTCGATGCCGGCGTCGCCGGCGGCCTCCAGCACCGCGCTGCCGAAGCCGCCCATCAGGCAGCCTTCCTCCACTGTCGCCACAAAGGGCAGGTCGCGCACCAGCGGTAGGATTGTCTCGCTATCCAACGGCTTGATGAAGCGGGCGTTGACGACGGTGATGTCGAGTCCCTCGTCGCGCAACATCTCGGCCGCCGCGATGCACTCGCCCAACAGCGCCCCGCAGGCGACGATCGCCCCGTCCCGGCCGGTCTGCAGCACCTCGGCTTTGCCCAGCTCCAGCGGCGCCCGTTCGCCGTCAATCGTGATCGCGCTCGCCTTGGGATAGCGGATCGAGCACGGGGAGTCGTGCTGCAGCGAGAAGTCGAGCATCTCCTTTAAGTCCCGCGAATCGCCCGGCGCCATCACCACCAGGTTCGGGAACACCCGCATGTACGCCATGTCGAACAGGCCGTGGTGCGTCGGCCCATCCGGACCGCACAACCCGCCGCGATCGAGCAGGAACGTGACCGGAAGGTTCTGCAGCGCCACCTCCTGGAAGATCTGGTCGTAGCTCCGCTGCAAAAACGTGCTGTAGATTGCGACGATCGGCCGCACGCCGACCTTGGCCTGACCGGCGGCGAAGGCGACCGCGTGCGACTCGCAGATCCCCACGTCGAAGAAGCGATCGGGGAATTCCGCCCGCACCGGCTCCAGTTTGTTCCCCTGGCACATCGCCGCCGTCATCACGGTGACGCGAGGGTCGCGCTGCATCGCCTCGTGAATAGCGTCGCGGGCGAAGTTGGTGTAGGCCTTGCCGCCGCTCTTCTCCAGCGGGACCGCCTTGTCTCCCTCCTGGCGAAACTGCGGCGGGGTGTGGAAGTACACGGGGTCCTCGGCCGCCGGGCGAAAGCCGTGTCCCTTTTGCGTCACCACGTGGAGGAGGATGGGGCCTTCCATCTCCT
>JAHWKS010000074.1 GCA_019347795.1 Planctomycetota bacterium
CTCCGACGGCTAGGAGCGGCCGATAAACACCGGCAGCTTCGCGCTCGCCGTCGGAATGTTGACCGTGACGGTCCAGCGATCGGACGGCCGGATCTTCCAATTCGTATGGTCGTAGGCGGGCGTCTGCTCCACAACCGGCATCAGCATGACTTTCTCGGACCAGCTTCGCTCCGTTCCATTCGGGTCGACGGACCAGGCGCTGTCGGTGGCGAACACTTTGTACGTGTCTGCGTAGTTGTGCTGGGCGAGCGCGATCTGCTTCATGTTATTGGTGCAGGACATTCGCCGCGCCGCCTCGCGGGCTGCCTGAACGGCGGGCAGCAGCAACGCGACCAGGATCCCGATGATCGCAATAACGACCAGCAACTCCACGAGGGTAAAACCTCTCGCTCGCGTGGGTCTCATGACAATCCCCCAAAAAATAAAGAGGAACGACGTTCAGGGATTTGGGTACGGATGAAGCGTGCAATCGCCTCAGCGCTGGGAGTATAAGTGCGACGGGGGAAAGATGCAAGTTATTTGGCGGATTTTTCCAAATCTGACAAAAAACAGAGGGGCGGGCCTCGCTCCCCGCGGGTCGTGGACCCTCCCCATCTGCTATACTCGGGTGAATAATCGGGGTTGGAGCGAAGTCGTGAACGCTGGCTCCGCACGGAACCGGGCGAGAGTTGAAAATCGTCATGGCGGCAAACGCGACCGTGGAATCGCAGGGAAAAGCATCGAAAGAGCGCCGATGGGCGCCTTGGATCGGCCGAGTAGCGCTGGGGTGCGTTACGGCGGCATTGGTCGTCGCGGGAACGCTCTGGTGGCGAGAGCGCCCCCTCGCCGAAGCGGAGGAATCGCTGAAGCAGGGCGACGCCCGCTATGCCCACTTTCTGGCCGCGAAATTCCTCGACGATCGGCCCCAACATCCGCGTGCGATGGCGCTCAAGGCCCGGGCGCTGGTGCAATTGGGGCGACCTGACGAGGCGCTGGCTCTCTTCGATCAAATCGGCGCCGCGACGGCGGAAGACCTGCACGCCTGGGCCCGCGCAGTGTTGATGACCGAGCAATGGTCGCTTGCGGTTCCCTTGCTGGAGCGCGTGGTGCAGATGGAACCGGAAAACTGGGACGCCTTGTATGAGCTAACCGCCGCGCGCGTCCGACTCGGGCGGTTGGAAGAAGCCCTGGAGAGCGCCCGTCGGTTCGCCCAGGCCCCCGGCCAGGAAGCTCGCGGGCAGATGTTCGTGGGGGCGATCTTGGGAGATCTCGGCAAAGACGCGGAAGCGGCGGAGGCTTTCCGAAGAGTCTTGCGATACGACCCCAAGGCGGAAAAATTGCAAACTCCTGCTTCTGAGTTCTTCCTGCAATACGGCCAGGTTCTGCTGAGGCTCGGCAAGGCGGAAGAAGCGTTGGAGCCGCTGAAGCTCAGCGCGGCGGCGCAGGAGACGCCGGCGGCGCTGTACGAATTGGGCAATGCTGCCAAGCAGCTTCAGCGTCCGGAGAATGCGAAAGCGGCGTGGAAGCGAGCTTTGGAGTTGGACCCTCGGCACGTCGAGGCCCGGGAGGCCATGGCCCGCGCCGCGCTCGAGGAGGAACAGGCGGAGCAAGCGCTGGAATGGCTTTCCCCGCTTCCCGAGGAAGAATCGACCTTGGAGTCCGCGTACTTGCGGCAGCGAGCCCACACGCTCGTGGGCGACGACGAGAAGGCCCGCCGGTGGCAAGACATCGCCGCCGACCTGCGGGAAAAGCGGGAGTTCGAGGCGGAGATCGAGCATCTCTTGCGCGACGCTCCGCAGTCGTTTTGGGCTCGGGCCGCGCGGGCGCACCGGTTCGCCGAGCAGGGGAACTGGCGGCAGGCGGAGTTGCTGGTGGACGGGCTGCTGAAAGAAGCTCCGGGAGAGCCGTTCATCATCGAACTGGCCGGCGCGGTGCATCGCCGACGCGAGCTTCCCAGCCTGGAATCTTTGCCCATTACGCACTTTTGAATTCATGTCGCGACGCGTCCTGCCAGCCCTGCTCTGTGCCGCCGCGGCGATCAGCGGATGCGATCGCGCCGACGCTCCCCCGCCGGTTCTGGCGGCGGATCAAGCTCGGATTGATTCTCCGCCGACCTCCCCGTCCGCCTCATTTTCCGACCAAGGGGCCGGCGCCGGATGGTTCGAGGACGTGACCGCCGCCACCGGCATCGACTTTCACCACACGAGCGGAACCAACGAGGAGAAGCCGTTCCCCGCGGCCAACGGCAGCGGCGTGGGGGCCTTCGATTACGACCTGGACGGCCGCTGCGATCTGTACTTCGCCAACGGGTCGCCGTTTCCGCTTGATCCGCGCCGCGCTGCTCCCTTTGATCATTGCTACCGCAATCTGGGCGGCTGCCGATTTGTCGATGTCACCCAGAAGTGCGGGTTGGGGCACGCCGGGTACAGCGCGGGCGTGGCCGTCGGAGACTACGACAGCGACGGCTTTCCGGACTTGTACGTCACCTGTTACGGCGCCAATGTCCTGTATCGCAACTGCGGGGACGGCGCCTTTCTGCGATCTCCCGAGGCCGGCGCGGATGATGAACGCTGGGCGGCCAGTGCGGCCTTCTTCGACGCCGACGATGATGGTTTGCTCGACCTGTACGTCTGCAATTACGCCAAGTGGACATGGGACGATCGGCGGTGGTGCGGCGACCGCCACCGTCACATCCGCGAATATTGCAGCCCGCACTCGGTCCCGGCCGACGACGACGTGGTGTTCCGCAACCGCGGCGATGGAACCTTCGAGGACGCGACAACCGAGATGGGTTTTTCGCGCACTCCCGGCCGAGCTCAGGGCGTGGTCGTTGCCGACGTGAACGGCGACGGGTTGTGCGACGTGTACGTCGGGAACGACTTGCAGCCGAATTTTTTGTTTATAAATCTGGGCGGAGGACGTTTCCGGGACGCCACCGAGTCTTCGGGGGCCGCTTACGACCATCAAGGACGAGCACAGGCGGGAATGGGCGTGGACGCCGCCGATGTGAATGGCGATGGAAAGCCGGAATTGTTCGTCACGAATTTCTCCCGCGAGCATAACGCTCTCTACGACAATCTCGGCCGGGGCGCCTTCCTGGACGCGACGCTCTCGCGAGGCGTCTACCGCGACGGACTCCCCTACGTCGGTTGGGGAACCTCTTTCATGGATTTCAATCTCGACGGTTGGAACGACCTGGTCGTCACCAACGGGCCGCTGCGGGCGGACGAGCCCGAGGCGGTTCCTCCGCTCCTGTGGGAAAACACGGGCGGCCGCTTTCGCTTCGTGGCGCCCGCGGAAGCCGGGTCTTACTTCGGCGGCGTGCATGACGGCAGAGGTCTGGCGACCGCAGATTTTGACGACGACGGCGACGTGGATGTGGTCGTCGCGCATCACGACGCGCCGCCCGCGGTGTTGCAGAACACGCACGCCGCCCAAGACGCCCGCTCGATCACGCTGCGTCTGGTGGGAGCCGGCGCCAACCGCGACGCCGTGGGCGCCGCGGTCACCATGGACTGGGGCGCCGCGACTCGCGTGACGCTGGTCAAAGGCGGCGGCAGTTACTTAAGCGCCAGCGAATATCGCCGCGTCGTTGCGACTCCGCCGGAAGCCGACTCCGTAAGCTGTGAGATTCGCTGGCCGGGCGGCATGCAAACCCGCGTGAAAGATTTGCGGCCGGGCGCTTCCTACGTTATTATTCAGCCGCGATCAACCCATCATCATCCCCACACGTTCGAGGCGCCGCGATGAGCGACAATGACCAGGCAAGCGTCCCTTCCCAGTCCTCAGGCGAGCGTGTGAAAGGCGATCCGTCTTCGCCTGGCAAGTCCAAGTTTCGCTTGCGCAATGTGTTGATGGTGGTTGTGCCGGTTGCGATATTCGCGGGCGGAGCGTTGGCGCTGGCCCGCTTTGGGGATCTGGACGTGATGATGGAGCGGCTGACGCGGCCTGCATTGGCGCCGGTCCGTGGGCAGGTTCTCTATAACGGCCAACCCCTTCGCGGCGGCCAAATCATGACTTGGCCGGCCTCAGGCCGAGGGCGGTCCGCCATCGGCTGGACCGACGACGAAGGCAGGTTCACGCTGCAGACCGACATCCGCGGCGAGTATACGGAGGGCGCGACGGTGGGCGAGCATCGTGTCACGGTAACGGCCTACGAGCTGATTTCGGCGCCGGCTGCGCCCCCCTTGTTGACGCCGGCCAAGTACGCCTCGGCCGAGACGACGCCCCTGACCATCACGGTTCGGCGAAACCCCGAGGAGAACCAGTTCCAGCTAACCCTCGAGGGCGAGCCGCCCTCGCGGCCGAAGCGTGCCGGCGGCCCCGGCGGGGACTCGCCGAACCGGAAAGCGCCCCCCGACAGCACCTCAAGCGAGGAGGACACATCCTCAAGTGAGGAGCCGGCAGAAGAGACAAAGGCGCCGACCGAAGAACCGGCTCGGGAGGAATAGAAACTCGCCTAATCGGACGCGACCCGCTCCCGCACTTGTTCCGCCACTTCGGGCCAGACTTGAATGAGGTGGTCACGCAACAGCGGGAGCAGTTCTCCCTCGCTGGTTTGCATCATGCTTTGAAAATCGCGTCGCGAGGGCATATGGCATTCAATGCAATAATCCTTGAGCGGCGCCTGCGAGGTCCCGGGAGCTGTGCAATCGCCTGACTGGTGGCATTTCCCGCACCGCAGAGCAAACGTCTTCAGGTCGCCGCGCTCCTGGCGGTGCGGGTCATGGCAAACGGCGCAGGTGAGGCTCTCGCTCTCCTGAAAGCAGCGGCTCCGCATCAAGCGGGCCAACTGGTTCGCGGCGTGAGGATCGTCGTTGGTCGGATCATCCACGCCGGCTTCCAAGTGGAGATGCGCGTCCAGAGGATCGCCCGGGTGATACGCGAACGCCGGGCCGAGCAGCGTTCCCACACCCGAATGACATTGCGCGCACACTTCGTTGGCGCGGTCGCGCGGCAGCTTCCCCGGATGCACGATGTATCGAGGCGACGCGTCGCGGGGATGCGTGCGGTGGTATTGCACGTGGGCCCACCCGGCGCCGTGGCAGCGCACGCAGGTGACGCCCAAGATGTATTTCTCCCGATCGTAGCGGATGTCCGCCCCCGGCGCCGCCGCGAAGAATGTTGCATGACAATCCAAGCAGCGGTGGGCGATGCCGCGGGCGAAGTCGGCGGTCCCGTCGCGATACAGACCAGGACTGTTGATCCAACTGTCCGACTCGGAGAAATAGCTGACGGGCAACTGATAGAGTTCGTCGCCGCGCCAGTAGAGATAGGACTGCCCGTGGTTGCCTGAGCCGACGACCAGGTCGAACGGTTGACAGTGCCGGTAAACTTCGCCGCGGCTTTGAACGATGACACATTGGCGAAGGCGCTCGGCGTCGGCGACCATCTCGAAGTGGAGATGGGGATCTCGCGTTTCCAGGCGGCCTCGTTTTCCTCCAAACTCTCCCAGGATCGTTTCTAAACTGGCTTCGCTCGAGGTGCGATAATGCGCCGTTCCTTTCAAACCCTCGTATTTCTCCGGATGGCACTCGGCACAAACCTGCGGGCGGACGAACCCTTGCAGCGCCGGGTCTCCGTGGGAACGGAACGCGCCTTCGCGGCCGGGCTGCGGCAGCAGAACCCAGCCGACATCTTCCGGGGCCAACTCGTCATAAAACGCCGCATTTCGCTCGGGAGACGAATAGTAGACGCGGTCGTACTCTTCGATTGGTCGTACGCCGCCGCTGACGGCGAACCTGGCGATCGCAATCGCGGCGACGACGACGGCGAGGGCGATACAGGCCACATATCTACGGGGCATGGCGATAGTATACCCCTTCTCGCAACTTTCGACGCAGCGCAGCGCGGCGCTTCTCCGACTTACGCAAGTCGGCGGTGCGTTGCTGCCAGTGCTCCAACTGCTCGACGTTGCCCAGGAGCGTGTGGGCGCGTTCCATCAGAAAGGCCGTGGAAGAGGAAACGTCCGGACGGTCGGCAAGCGGCGCCAGCCGTTGCAGGGCCTCTTCGGCGTCGCCTCGGCTGAGCGCCAACTCGGCCAGTCCGTTTCTGGCGTCCAGGTTGTCGGCGTCGAGTTGGATCGCTTTTGTCCAAGCGGCGCCGGCTTCGTCGTCGTGGCCGAGGAGCGCCCACGCTTCGCCCAGCCGCAGCAGAACCGCCACGTCTTCTTCGATCTGCAAACTCCGTTGCAGTTTCGGCAGCGCGGTTCGCGGCAGCCCCTCCGAAAGCAGGTCCTCGCCGTAGATGAGATAGAACTCCGCCGGCGGGACGGGCAGCCCGCGCGCCTCGGCGGCGATGGATTCGATGCGGGCCCAGTTTTCGATCGCCAGGCGCCTGTCGCCTTGGGCCCGATGAATGACGCCTGCCAGAAAAAGGCCCTCCACCTCATGTCCGGGAATTCCGGCAAGCGCCGCGGCGGTGTTCAGCGCCGCCTGGACGCGACCCGTCTGAAACCGGCAGGTGGCGGCCTGCCGGAGCGTCCGGGGATCGTCCGCGTCCGTTTTCAGCAACTGCTCCAAGAGCGGCAGCGCTTCGCTCCACCGCCTCTGGTGGACCAAAGCCGTCGCCCATGCTTGCATTTCCTCCGGCGACCGGGCGCCGACCTGGGAGAAGACCTGGTCCGCCTCGTCCCACCGTTCCAACTCCGCCAGCGCACGGCCCTTGAGCGCCAGGGCGCGGTCGGACTCCGGTCGGCGCGCCAGGAATGTGTCGAGCAGGGCGAGTCCGCCGCGAACGTCGCCCGCCTCCAGAAGCCGCTCCGCCTCCGCCAGCGGTTGCTCCCGCCGCCAGATCAAGACCGTCACAATCACCGCCGACGCGGCGATCACCAAAAAAAGCCGCCAGGCGTACCGCTCGAGGCTGCGTTTGCTCACCGACGCCATAGATCCGAACTTCTCCTCACCGGCCGTTCCACCACAGACTCAGCCACGGCTCGCGAGGCCCGTCCAAGTCTTGGAAATTGCCAACCGCCAGGTCCTGATCGCCATCGTCATCGAAGTCGTCGATCGCCAGGGCTGCGTGCAGGAACTTGCCGTTTTCGAGTGCATGAGGCACGAACCGACGCGGCTCCTTTTGCTCCAGCCAAATCAACGATCCGCGATCGGAAACCTCCGGCCTGGCCACGAGATTCTTGGGGAGGAATCCCGCCGCGACCACGTCGAGATCGCCGTCATCGTCGATGTCGGCAGCTCGAGCGGCTTGCACTCCCACCATATCGACGAGCTCAACTTCGACAAACGGAAATTCTCCCTGGTTTTCCAGCCAGCGGATGCCGTGGTAAGGCTTCAAATAGTCGCTGCCGAACGTATCGCCGTTGCTGTAGAGAACGTCCAGGTCGCCGTCGCCGTCCAAGTCCACGAGTTCTATCCCGCTCGATCCGTAGGCGGGATCGCCCGCGGCGAAGATCGTCTCGCGCCGGAAGCGGCCGTCGCCGAGGTTAAGAAACGCCTCCACGACTTCGTGCTCCTGGCTGATCAAGGCGACGAAGTCCGGCCGTCCGTCGCCGTTCAGATCGGCCACGGGCACGTCGATGGTCCCGTGACGATCGTCCACGACATGTTCGCGCAGCTTCGGCATGCCGCGCTCGAGGCCGAGGTTCTCCAGCAGGAGAATCCGCCCCGTGTGCAGATGCCCGAATTCTGCGACCAGAAGGTCCGCATCGCCGTCGCCGTCGAAATCCCCGGGCCGCACGTCGGCCACGCGTCCCAAGCCGCTGACCAGCAGCCGCTGCCGCCAGCCCCCTCGCTCTTGGCTCCACTGCAGCCAAACCACGGCGCCCCGACTGTGGTCCTCCGACGCCAGGCTGCCGAGTTCGCCGATCACAAGCTCATCTCGCCCGTCGCCATCCAGGTCGGCCAGCGCCGCTCGGGACGGATTGCGGAGAGTCGTCAGCGTTTCCACCGACGAAGCATCGCCCGCTATGTTCACGGCGCCGACCAAACCGGACCGCATGTCGCAGAACAGCAGTCGCTTCTGGCCATGGTGCGGAAGGGGCAGCCAATCGACAAACGACACGGCGGGAGGCTCCAGTTGCGGGGCGGCCGTTGTGCTGCGGTGAAAGCGTGACGCCCGTCCGTCGCTTTCATTCTTCGGCGGATCCACGACGAGGCGGTCCGGCGCCAAGGCGCGGTAATACGCCTCGACTTCCTCTTCCGGCGGAGCGACTAAATCGTGGCGATTCGCCTCAAGGTAGAAAGCAAAACCCCGCTCCACTTCGCGCTTCCAGGCCGCCTTAGGAAACGACTCCGCGCGGGGGGGAGCGTGGCAGTCGCCGCAGAACTCTCTCGCCCGACGTTCGAATTTGGCGACGTCCACTTCGACGACTTTCGCGCCATCACTCCGAGAAGCCGAGTTGACCTCCGCACTTCGCGGTTGACAGCCAGACGCCAAAAGCAAGAACGCCGCCGAGAGCAAAAGAGCCGAACACCGTCGCAAAAACTGCACCTCGTACAAACTCCCAATCCACCGCGAAAGCTTGCGCAAATCTCAGAAGCGGCTGAAACGCCCACACGACTGCCCCACCGCCCACCTTTTGATTCTTAACGCCCGCCGCTGCGATGGCAAGGCGGCCGCATGAAGTCTCGCGTCACGCGGCTCTCGCTGCCGTGGTATACTCGGCGCGGATGGGGATGCTGCTCAACGTGCACATAGCCGTGATACGCTTGTGAATAGCGAAGGTGGTCGGAGCGGTGTGCGATGAAGAAATATGAATTTACATTGATCCTCAAGGGTCGGCTCGAACTTACCGAGGAAATCGCCGACGAACTCTTCGAGGCGGGATGCGACGATGGCTCGCCCGGAACCGCCGCCGGTGTATTCTCCATTGACTTTCACCGTGAGTCCGATTCGCTGGAAGCGGCAATCAACTCTGCGATTGCGAACGTCGCTGCCGCGGGATACGAAGTGGATCGCGTCGAGATCGAAGCGGGAGCGATGCCTCAATCCGCCTAGCCCGCGCCTCACGCGGCAAACTCGACGCGGCGGGGGGAGAGCTGCCCTTTCAGCCGCTGCACGATGTTGCTGTGCATCTGCGAGACACGGCTCTCGCTCAGGCCGAGCGTGTGGCCGATCTCTTTCATCGTCATCTCTTCGTAGTAGTACAAGAGCAGGATCAACCGCTCGGCACGGTTGAGTCCCTTGGTCACCAGCCGCATCAGGTCGCGCTTCTGCAGGCGGCGGGTGGGGTCGATGCTCTTGCGGTCTTCGAGGATGTCGATTTCGGTCTGCTCCTTGGCGCCTTCGTCATCGCGGCGGACCTTGTGGAGGCTGATCTGGATCGCCACGTTCGCCTCCAGCGCCATCCGCTCCACCTCTTCGGGGGTGACATCCAGACGCCCGGCCAGTTCGGCCTCCGTGGGGCGACGGCCGAGCGTGTGCTCCAGCTCTTTGCGGGCCTGATGGAACCTCGCCGCCTGGCTGCGGACCATCCGCGGCGCCCAGTCCATCGAGCGCAGCTCGTCCAGCATGGCGCCGCGAATTCGCGGGACGCAGAACGTCTCGAACTTCACGCCCCGGTCCAGGTCAAAAGACTCGATGGCGCTGATCAGGCCGAATGTGCCCGAGGAGATGAGATCGTCCAGCTCGACCGTGTCCGGGAGCCGTGAGCGGACGCGCTCGGCGTTGAACCGCACCAGCGGCATGTACGTCTCGACGAGGCGGTTCCGCAGCTCGCCGCACTTGGGATTCGCTTTGTACGCCGTCCAGAGTTGCTCGACATTGGTTTCCGCCGTGGTGGTCGCGGTCATGCCTTCCTCCGTGAAAGTCCGCCCCCCGGCGATTCACTCTGTCACCAGGCCCCTTGCGAGGACGCCGGCGTCGTCTCCTGTAAGGCGGCCCCTTCGGCGGCCGCGTTTTCGAAAGCCTCGATCTCGGCCTTCATATTCTGGTGGACCGATTCCTCCACCGCCGTCTGAGCGATCTTTCCGGCGATCGCCCCGATCGCCGCAAACACCGCCAGCGCGAAGCATGCCGACGGCGTCGCCGCCAGCCCCTGCCCGTCGATCGCGCCCCGGGCAATCGACGCCAAAAAGGCCACAAGCCCCAACACGCCCGCATACCTGGCAGCCATCTTGCTTCCCCCGTTCGAGCCGCATCGCCGCGCCGGGCGGTGTAGCCCGGACGGTCACTGCTGGTATCGAACGGGGGAAGTTCAACGATTCAATGGATTCCCTGTTTTCGCGCCGATTGCTGCGGTTTCGCCCTTGCCGGCGGCCCGAACCGGCTGGGCGCCTCCGCATCGGGAGACGCCGTCACTTCAATCAGCCGGCGCCCGAACCACCGCGCCAGGCCGCTCCGCGGCGCCTCGCGGGCATGCAGCACGGCCGCATCCGGCCCCAGGTCGCGCCGCACCAGCTCAATCGCTTCCTGAATGGTCGGCGCCCGATAACTCTTCAGTTGCATGTGCAAGTTGCGAAGCGGAATGTCGCGATCTCTAGCCATCCGTCACGACGCCCACCGACTCGATCGTGGTGTCGCGGGTGATCTCGTTGTAACTCAGCACCACCAGCCGCGGCAGTGCGGCGGAGGTTAGTTGCTTCACTCCGGCCCGAATCTGCGGGCTGACCAGCACGATCGCGCGGCGCCCGGCCTGCGTCAGCTTGGTCACTTCCTGCGCGATCCGATGACAGGTCGCCTCGATCGCCTTGGGGGACATCCGCACCAGCAGTCCTCGCTCTTTGTCGATGCCCGCCGCGATGCGATCCTCCACCGTCGGGTCGAGCGTCACCACGTATAAGCGATTCTCCGCATCGCTCCACCGCGAGCAAATGGTGCGGGAGAGCCGGGCCCGGACGTACTCCGTCAGCCATACCGGGTCTTTGATCTTCGTCGCGTAATCGCCGAGCGTCTCCAGAATCACCGCGAGGTTGCGGATCGGCACTTCCTCGCGCAAGAGCATCTGCAGCACTTGCTGCACTTCGCTCAGCTTCATCGAATCGGGAATCAGCTCGTTCACGACCGCGGGCGAGGTTTTCTTCAACTCGTCGATCAGGTGCTGGGCTGCGTCCCGCGTGAGCAGCTCGTCTGCATGACGGCGGGAGACTTCCTGCAGGTGCGTCGCCAGCACCGCCGCCGGCTCCACCGGCGTGTAGCCGAGCAGCTCGGCGTGCTCCCGCGTGCCCGGGTCGATCCAGTACGCCGGCTGGCCGAACACCGGATCCTTGGTGGCCAGCCCCGGCAGCGGGTCCTGCGACATCCCCGAAGACATCGCCAGCATCATGCCCGGATGCACCTCCCCTTCGGCCACGGGATTGTTGGCGATTTTCAGGCGATAATGGTTCTCATCCAGCCGCAGGTTGTCCCGAATGCGGACTTTGGGGAGCACGATGCCCACTTCGCCGGCCACGTTGCGGCGGACGCCGGTGATTCGCGAGAGCAGGTCGCCGCCGCGGTTCGGGTCCGCCAGCGGGATCAGCCCCACGCCGATCTCCAGCTCCATCGGATCGACGGTGAGGTAGTCCTCGATCCGCTAGATCGGAAG